>NZ_LZII01000017.1:0-48959 GCF_001667425.1 Mycobacterium sp. 852002-51613_SCH5001154
TGGCCACCGGTCACTCGCCGGCTCCGGTCCGGGAGCATACAAGCTACCGACGCTGGGTCGGGGCGCTCATCGCGCGCGCCCACCGGCTGGACACCGTGCAATTCTGGGCGGCCCAGTCCGACGGCGACGATCCCGAACTCGGCGCCCGACGGGTCGATCCGCGTCGCGACCGGGCCCGCGATCTGGACGTCCGCATGATCGCGGCCGACGCGGATACCACGCGCCGACTGCTGGACTCGGGCGTGCCGTTGCCGCACCTGCTGGTCGCCGCCACCGCGGCGACGGTGACGCGGTGGCGGCGGTCGCGCAATCAGGCCACGCCGCCGCCGCTGCTGGCGCTCGAAACACATGGCCGCGCAGACGGTCTCGTCGACGGGCCGGGCGCGCACACCATCGACACCGGCGACACCGTCGGACTGCTGAGCTCGATCTACCCGGTGCGGGTGGCATCGGCCGATCCGCGAGACGTGGGGGAGCTGCTGGCGGCGATCCCCGGCGACGGGCTGGATTACGGCTTGCTGCGTTATCTGCGTGCCGACACCGCCGAACGCCTCGCCCCGTTGCCCGGCCCACAGTTGTTGCTGAACTACCTCGGTGCCGCCCATGCCGCCGGCGGGACCCGGCTGCTGACGCTCGAGCGTGAGCTCCTCGCCGGGGTTTCGCCGCAGCCGGAGCCGGAGCTGGCGGTGCGCCACGAGCTCACCATTGTGGCCGCCATGCTCACGTTCGACGGACAGCGCGTGCTGGCCGCGCAGTGGCGCACGCTGCCGGACATTCTGGCTGACACCGACGTGGCCGAGCTGCAACGTCTTTGGATCGAATCGCTGCTGGAGGTGGTGGCATGAGCACGCTTGCGATCGTGGGCGCGGGAGCCAAGGCGGTTGCGGTCGGGGCCAAGGCGTCCGTGCTGCGCGAGATGGGCGTCGATGCCCCCGAGGTGATCGCGGTCGAACGCATCGGCGTCGCGGCCAACTGGCAAGCCAGCGGCGGTTGGACCGACGGGGCGCACCGGCTGGGCACCAGCCCGGAGAAGGACGTGGGGTTCCCGTACCGCTCCGCGCTGGTGCCCCGCCGCAACGCCGAACTCGACGAACGGATGACCCGCTACAGCTGGCAGTCCTATCTGATCGCCACGGCGTCCTTCGCCGAATGGGTCGACCGCGGGCGACCGGCGCCGACTCATCGCAAGTGGAGCCAATACCTGGGTTGGGTGGCCGAGCAGACCGGCCTCAACGTGGTGCACGGTGAGGTGGAACGGCTGGCCGTTAGTGGCGACCAGTGGACGCTGCACACCCACGAGGCCACCGTGCACGCCGACGCTTTGATGATCACGGGGCCGGGGCAGGCCGAGAAATCATTGCTGCCCGGCAATCCGCGCATGCTGTCGATCGCCCAGTTCTGGGATCGCGCCGCGGGCCACGATCGGATCAGCGCCGAGCGGGTGGCGGTGATCGGCGGTGGCGAGACGGCCGCGTCGATGCTCAACGAACTGTTCCGGCACCGGGTTTCGACCATCACCGTCATCTCTCCGCAAGTGACGCTGTTCACCCGCGGGGAGAGCTTCTTCGAGAACTCGCTGTTCTCCGACCCGACCGACTGGAGCGCTCTGACGCTGGCCGAACGCCGCGACGCGCTGGCCCGCACCGACCGCGGGGTGTTCTCGGCGAACGTGCAGGAGGCGCTGCTGGCCGACGACCGAATCCGCCACTTGCGTGGGCGGGTGGCCCATGCGGTGGGCCGGGATGGTCAGATCCGGCTGACCCTGTCCACCAACCGGGGCAGCGAGAACCTCGAGACGGTGCACGGATTCGACCTGGTCATCGACGGCTCCGGCGCCGACCCGCTGTGGTTCACGTCGTTGTTCGGCCAGGACGTGCTGGACTTGCTGGAGCTTGGCCTGGGCGGACCGCTGACCGCCGACAGCCTGCAGGAAGCGATCGGCTATGACCTGGCGGTCGCGGACGTCACGCCGAAGCTGTTCCTGCCCAATCTGTCCGGGTTGACGCAGGGCCCCGGATTTCCGAACCTGAGCTGCCTGGGATTGTTGTCTGACCGGGTATTGGGAACTAGTGGGGGCTTAGTGGGCCCGCCCAAGCACACGACTAGGAGACGCGATGAGCATCAACCCCTTCGATGACGACAGCGGGACATTCTTCGTGCTCGTCAATGGCGAGGACCAGCACAGCCTGTGGCCGAGCTTCGCCGACACCCCGGCGGGCTGGCGTGTGGTGTTCGGCGAAGCAAGCCGCGCGGAGTGCCTGGAGTATGTCGAACAAAACTGGTCCGACATCCGGCCCAAGAGTCTGCAGGAATCGATCGAGCGTCGTTCATAACACGCGGAGGCGCGCCGCCGTAGCGTCGCCGTAACGTGACCGGCCCGAGACACAATCGCCGGTCACACAAGGCACACTTACACCAACCAAACCGTGGTGACGCGGAACCTGCTGGGGGACAAGATCGCTGAGATCCCGCCACGGTTCGTGCGTATCGAAGGGGGAACCGTGAAGATCGTGAAAACCATGACCACTCTTGCCACCGGCGTGGCGGCGTTCGCCGTCGTAGGGGGAGCCGCCGGTGGCGCTTTCGTCGCGGCACCGATGGATCAGGTGCAGCTGGCAGCCGTCGGCGCGCCGCTTCCGCAGGATCCGCCCCCGCCGCCGCCGGCGCCGGGAGCCCTGCCGACCGCCGACCAGTTGTCGAACCTGTGCACCCAGGCGACCGATCCGGGCGTTTCGTACACGACCAAGAACAACCTGGTCGAAAACGGTATCGCCCCCAACGAGGGGCACGTCGCCGATCACGATCTGCGCAAGGCCTACCGCAACGGGAACTTCCCTGAGACGTTCGCGGTGACCAACATTGCGCCCGCCGGTCCGAACATGGCCCAGGCCGACGTGGCCATCACGGGTCCGAAGTTCGCAGGGCCGGTGGAAAAGCACCTGGTCTTCATCAATCAGGGCGGGAACTGGATCCTGCAACACGACGCCGCCATCGCGCTGATCCAGGCGGCGACGGCGACGAACTAGGCGGTTAGAATTCTGGGCGGCCACACAGCCTGCGCACAGGTTGTGCATGTTTTCTTCATATGGCCTGGTCGTAACGTAGCCGTGCCGAGTCGCGAAACAACAGGAGTAGCAGGCGCGCTGACACCACGCCAGATGTGTGGATCCGTCAAAGTTCGTGCCCGTCGAAGGGGGAACCATGAAAACCGTTAAGTTGCTCGCCACCAGCGTGGCAGCCTTCGCCGCCATCGGGGGTGCGGCCGCAGGCCTGGCCTCGGTCGCGGCGCCAGTGGATCAGGTGCGGCTGGCCGCGGTGGGCGCGCCGCTTCCGCAGGATCCGGCGCCGGCCCCGGCCGCCGCCGACGTCCCGACGGCCGACCAGCTGACCGGCGTGCTGAACAGCCTGGCCGACCCGAGCGTCTCCTTCTCCAGCAAGAGCAACCTGGTGCAAGGCGGCATCAGCGGCATCGAGGCGCACGTCGCCGACAAGAAGCTGCAGAAGGCGGCCAAGAACGGCGACCTGCCCCTGTCGTTCAACGTCACGAACATCCAGCCGGCCGCGGCCGGTTCGGCCACCGCTGACGTCGCGGTCTCCGGTCCGAAACTGGCGTCGCCGGTTACCCAGAACATCACGTTCGTCAACCAGGGCGGCTGGGTGCTGTCGCGCTCATCGGCGATGGAGTTGCTGCAGGCCGCCGGTCAGTGATCTGCGCCCCGCGCGCAGTTGGCGACGCGTGCGGGGTCGGCCAGCACATCTATCGAGACGACCAGGCCACCGCGCACCACGAATCCCATGATGGCCGTTGCCCGCCCGGCGACGAAGATGACCGCGCCGGCGGCGCCGTTGACGGTCGCCGGGCGTACCTCGCGGTCCGGGCCCGCGTAGCCGCGGGCCAGCCTTGCCACGGCGGCGGCACCCTCGGCGCGGAAACCGGGGGTGCCGTGGCCGAAGTCGCCGCGCAGCACCACATTCGGATGCAGCACGGCTAACAGCCGGTCGAAGTCGCCGCTGCGGCCCGCCGCGAAGAAGGCGTCGACGGCCTCCCGCTGGGCGGCCGCGTCGCCGTCGGGGTCCGGATCGGCCTCTGCGATGCGTCGGCGCGCCCGGCTGGCCAGCTTGCGGGTGGCCTCCGGCGTCCGGCCGACGATGGGTGCGATCTGGTCGAACGGCACGGCGAAGGCGTCGTGCAGCACGAACGCCAGGCGCTGCTCCGGCGGCAGGGTGTCCAACACCACGAACAACGCCAGCCCGACCGCGTCGGCCAGCATCGCGCGGTGTTCGGGGTCGAATTCGCCTTCGGCCTCCACGATCGGGTCCGGCAGCGCCACGCTCAGGTCGCGCGTCCGGCGGTCGCGGAGCATGTTCAAACAGATGCGGGCCACCACCGTGGTGAGCCAGGCGTCCAGGTTGGCGATGCCGTCACGGGCGGTGCCGGTCAGCCGGAGCCACGCCTCCTGCACGGCGTCCTGGGCGTCGTCGATCGAGCCCAGCATGCGGTAGGCGATGGCGCCCAGCTGGGGCCTCGCCGCTTCGAAACGCGCCGTCACCGACGCATCCACGGTCACGCACGGCCCTCGGGCAGGGCGCAGACCCGGTTTCCGGAGAAGCCGGACGAGCCGATTCCGAGCGCCAGGTTGAAGCGGGCGCGCAGGTTGCCCAGCGTGATGACGTGGGTGAGCCCGACCAGTTGGGCGGTGTCGAAATGCCGGCGCAGCGCGTCGAAAAGCTCATCGCTCACCTCTACGGGCGTACGGCTGATCGCGGTCGCATACTCGAGGATCAGCTTGTCGACGTCGGAAAAGCACGAGGCGTTGCGATAGTCCGCCAGGGCGAGCAGTTCCTCGTCGGTGATGCCCCACTGGCGGGCGATCTGTGAACCGAGGTCGATGCAGTACTCGCAGCGCACCGTCGTCGCCGACTTGAGCTCCGCGAGCGCGCGGTGGCGGGGGCTGAGGATGTCCAGCTTCGACTCGGCCTGCTCGAGCTTGCCGTAGGCGTTGAGCAACCGGGGGATGTGCGCGTACATCCGCAGCGGTTCCAGCATCCCGGCCGTCTCCAGGCCGGTCATCTGCGCCAGCTTGCGCTTGGTGAAGAAGAAGGCGATCTTGGCGCCCAGGCCGGCATCGCGGTCTGAGACCCCTGGCAACCGGGACATGGCGATCCTCCTAGCAAGTTGTGGTGTGAACCAAACGTCCTCACTGAGTCGACACCCGGCGCGGCGCAAATGTGACCGGCCTAGCCGGGCGGCCCCGGCGCCCGGTCCATGTCGAACACCCGCGCGTGCAGCACGGTGCGGTTGCGCAGCGCCGCGCGGACCGCGCGGTGCAGGCCGTCCTCGAGATAGGTGACGCCCTTCCACCGCACCGCGTGCGGGAAGAGGTCGCCGTAGAAGGTCGAGTCCTCCGACAGCAGGCGGTCCAGCGCGAGCACCGTGGTCGTGGTGACCAGTTCGTCGAGGCGGATCTGCTGCGGCGGAATCTGGGCCCAGTCGCGGTAGGACAGCCCGTGCTCGGGATACGGCTTGCCTTCGCGTACGCCCTTGAAGATCATCGCCGGATCTCTCCCGACGCCCTATGCCGCGACCGGTTCATGCTGGACAGGCTAACCGGAGGACGTGTCGCCAGCCTCGACGCCACCGCAATTCCGACGGCCGCCGCACGGGGCCCGCCGCCCGGGCCCCGGCAACTGGCCGCCGTAACGGTTAGCACGGCTTGCGACCCGTAAAATGGACCCGGGTCAGCGCGGCTCAGGGAGGTGACAACGAGTGGGAAGTGCCGACGATCGTCGCTTCGAGGTGCTGCGTGCCATCGTCGCCGATTTCGTTGCCACCAAGGAGCCGATCGGTTCCAAGAGTCTGGTGGAGCGTCATAACTTGGGCGTCTCGTCCGCGACCGTCCGCAACGACATGGCGGTGCTCGAGGCCGAGGGCTACATCACGCAGCCGCACACCAGCTCCGGACGCGTGCCCACGGAGAAGGGCTACCGAGAATTCGTCGACCGGCTCCACGACGTCAAGCCGCTGTCCTCGGCCGAGCGCAGCGCGATCCTGAGCTTTCTGGACTCCGGTGTCGACCTCGACGACGTGCTGCGCCGGGCGGTACGCCTACTGGCCCAGCTCACCCGTCAGGTGGCGGTGGTCCAATACCCGACGCTGACGTCGTCCACCGTGCGTCATCTGGAAGTGATCGCACTGACCCCGGCCCGCCTGCTGATGGTGGTCATCACCGACACCGGTCGCGTGGATCAGCGCATCGTCGAACTCGGCGACGTCATCGACGATCACCAGCTGTCCCAGCTCCGCGAGATGCTCGGACAGGCGTTGGTCGGCAAGAAGCTCTCGGCGGCCTCGATCGCCGTCGCGGACCTGGCCGGACAGCTCCGCGCCCCGGACGGCCTGGGCGACGCCGTCGGCCGCTCGGCGACGGTGTTGCTCGAGTCGTTGGTGGAACACACCGAAGAACGCTTGCTGATGGGCGGGACCGCCAACCTGACGCGCAACGCCGCGGATTTCGGGGGCTCGCTGCGCTCCATCCTGGAAGCGCTGGAGGAGCAGGTGGTGGTGCTGCGGTTGCTGGCGGCCCAGCAGGAAGCCGGTAAGGTGACGGTGCGCATCGGCCATGAGACTGCCGCCGAGCAAATGGCGGGCACCTCGATGGTGACCACCGCCTACGGCACCTCCGACACCGTCTTCGGCGGAATGGGTGTGCTGGGGCCCACCCGGATGGACTATCCGGGAACTATCGCCAGCGTCGCCGCGGTTGCCCTATATATCGGCGAAGTCCTGGGTGCTCGATGAACGCGCACCCGCGGCATGCGCAGGCGCGCGATAAGGACCAGGTTTAGGAGAGTCAGGCGTGGCACGCGACTATTACGGGTTGCTCGGGGTGGGCAGAAACGCCAGCGATGCGGAGATCAAGCGCGCGTACCGCAAGTTGGCGCGCGAGCTGCATCCCGACGTCAACCCGGACGAGGGCGCGCAGGCGAAGTTCAAGGAGATCAGCGTCGCCTACGAGGTGCTGAGCGACCCCGAGAAACGCCGCATCGTCGACCTGGGTGGCGACCCGATGGAAGGCGCCGCCGCGGCGGGCGGCGGCTTCGGCGGCGGTTTCGGGGGCCTCGGCGACGTGTTCGAGGCCTTCTTCGGCGGCGGCTTCAGCGGTGGCGCGACCTCCCGCGGCCCCATCGGCCGGGTGCGGCCGGGCTCCGACTCGCTGCTGCGGATGCGGCTCGACCTGGAAGAGTGCGCGACGGGCGTGACCAAGCAGGTCACCGTGGACACCGCGGTGTTGTGCGACCGCTGCCAGGGCAAGGGCACCAACGGCGACTCGGTGCCGGTCCCGTGCGACACGTGCGGCGGACGCGGCGAGGTGCAGACGGTGCAGCGGTCGCTGCTGGGCCAGGTGATGACCTCTCGGCCGTGTCCCACGTGCCGCGGCGTCGGAACGGTCATCCCCGACCCGTGCCACCAGTGCATGGGCGACGGCCGGGTCCGTGCCCGCCGCGAGATCAGTGTCAAAATCCCCGCCGGGGTCGGCGACGGCATGCGGGTGCGATTGGCCGCGCAAGGCGAGGTTGGACCCGGGGGAGGGCCGGCCGGCGACCTGTACGTCGAGGTTCACGAGCAGGCCCACGACGTGTTCGTGCGCGAGGGTGACGACCTGCACTGCACGGTGTCGGTGCCCATGGTCGACGCGGCGCTGGGCGCCACGGTCACCATCGACGCGATTCTGGACGGCATCAGCGAGGTCACCATTCCGCCTGGCACGCAACCGAATTCGGTCATCACACTGCGTGGCCACGGGATGCCTCACCTACGGTCGGGCACCCGGGGCGACCTGCACGTCCACGTTGAGGTGGTAGTGCCCAGCCGGCTCGACCACCATGACACCGAACTGCTGCGCGAGCTCAAGACCCGGCGCAGCCGCGACGTGCCCGAGGTCCGCTCGACGCACGCCGGCGGCGGCCTGTTCAGCCGGCTGCGCGAAACGTTCACCGGGCGCTAGCCGCCACGTTTCAGCTCGCCGGGCGTGGAGTCTATGGACGAACTCCGGGTAACTGACGTAGGAGAAACCCATGGTCGCCACCCTCTTCTACGTCGACGCGCTGCCCGATATCGGCTCGCTTGCCGTCGTCGATGGCGACGAGGGGTTTCACGCCGCCACCGTGCGGCGGATCCGACCCGGCGAGCAACTGGTCCTCGGCGACGGCGCCGGCGGCCTGGCGCACTGCGAGGTCGAGCACGCCGGCCGCGACGGATTGCGCGCCCGGGTGCTGAAGCGCTGGGGCGTTGCCGCCGCGCGGCCGCCGGTCACGGTGGTGCAGGCGCTGCCGAAATCGGACCGTTCGGAGTTGGCCGTCGAATTGGCCACCGAAGCCGGCGCCGATGCGTTCCTGGCCTGGCAGGCGGCCCGGTGTGTGGCCAGTTGGCAGGGTGCCCGCGTGGACAAGGGCCTACGCCGGTGGCGCGCCGTGGCGCGTTCGGCGGCCCGGCAATCCCGACGCGCGTACATCCCGCCCGTCGAGGGCGTGCTGTCCACCGCGGGATTGGCCCAGCGGATCCGCGACGACGTGGCCGCCGGAGCCGCGGCGCTGGCGTTGCACGAGTCGGCAACCGACCCGCTGAGCAAACTCGATATCGCCCGCGCGACTTCGTTGCTGCTCGTGGTGGGGCCCGAAGGTGGCATCGCGCCCGACGAGATCGCCGCGTTGACCGAGGCGGGGGCGGTGCCGGTGCGGCTGGGACCCCAGGTGCTGCGCACGTCGACCGCCGCGGCGGTGGCGCTGGGGGCGCTCGGCGTGCTCACCCCGCGGTGGGACCACGCCTCCACCCTGTAGGGCGCCGGCGACCGCCCCGCGTCGTCGCTGGTCCCGGGCGGGCAGGAGCGGATCGGCGCGTCGCGCGGCGACTACCTGACGCCCGCCAATACGCGGCTGAAGGCTGACCAATCTAGGGCCCCGGCGTAGACTTAGGCAGCCGAGCAAACCACCGACAAGCCGAGAAAGCAGGCATCGAGAGCCACGTGACGCCCCGCGAGACCAGCGCTGTTGACGCAGCCGGAGGCCTCCAGGCCAACGCCCAAGTACGCAGCAGCATCGATGTTCCGCCCGACGTCGTCGTCGGCTTGTTGGGCTCCGCGGACGAAAACCTTCGCGCGCTGGAGCGCAGCCTCAGCGCCGACCTGCACGTGCGTGGCAATGCGGTGACCGTCTCGGGCGAGCCGGCCGACGTCGCACTGGCCGAGCGCGCGATTTCCGAACTGGTCGCGATCGTCGCCAACGGACAGCCGCTGACGCCGGAGGTGGTCCGCCACAGCGTGGCCATGCTGGCCGGCACCGACAACGAGTCGCCGGCCGAAGTGCTCACCCTGGACATCCTGTCGCGGCGCGGCAAAACGATCCGGCCCAAGACGCTCAACCAGAAGCGCTACGTCGACGCGATCGACGCCAACACCATCGTCTTCGGGGTCGGCCCGGCCGGCACCGGCAAGACGTACCTGGCGATGGCCAAGGCGGTCAGCGCGTTGCAGACCAAACAGGTGAACCGCATCATCCTGACCCGGCCCGCGGTGGAAGCCGGTGAGCGCCTTGGCTTTTTGCCGGGCACACTGAGCGAGAAGATCGATCCGTATCTGCGGCCGCTGTATGACGCCCTGTACGACATGATGGATCCCGAGCTGATCCCGAAGCTGATGTCCGCCGGGGTCATCGAGGTCGCGCCGCTGGCGTATATGCGTGGCCGCACATTGAATTCGGCCTTCATCGTCCTCGACGAGGCGCAGAACACCACTGCCGAGCAGATGAAGATGTTCCTCACCCGGCTCGGCTTCGGATCGAAGATGGTCATCACCGGCGACATCACCCAGGTGGATCTGCCCGGTGGCGCCAGGTCGGGCCTGCGGTCGGCGATCGAGATCCTGGACAGCGTCGAGGACATCCACATCGCTGAGCTGACCAGTGTGGACGTGGTGCGCCACCGGTTGGTCTCCGAAATCGTCGACGCCTACGCCAAGTTCGAAGAGCCGGGCTTGGGGATGAACCGGGCTGCTCGGCGCGCGTCGGTCTCTCGCGGGCGCCGGTGATGAGGGCTGTGATTGTTTTATGGGCGTCTCATGAGCATTGAAGTGTCCAACGAGTCGGGCATCGACGTCTCCGAAACCGAGTTGATCAGCGTCGCACGGTTCGTCATCGCCAAGATGGACGTCAACCCGGCGGCCGAGCTGTCCATGGTGCTGTTGGACACCGCGGCCATGGCCGACCTGCACATGCGGTGGATGGACCTGCCCGGGCCGACGGACGTGATGAGTTTCCCGATGGACGAGCTCGAGCCGGGTGGCCGGCCCGACGCCCCGGAGCCGGGGCCGTCGATGCTGGGTGACATCGTGCTGTGCCCGGAGTTCGCGGCCGGGCAGGCGGATGCGGCGGGGCACAGCCTCGGCCACGAGTTGGCGCTGTTGACAATTCACGGCGTGCTTCATCTGCTGGGCTACGACCACGGCGAGCCGGACGAGGAAAAAGAGATGTTCACCCTTCAGGACCGGTTGCTAGAAGAGTGGGTCGCCGAGCAAGTCGAGGCCTACCATCAGAACCGCCAGCAGGAGCGCGACCGCCAATTGCTGGACAAGTCAAGGTATTTCGACAATTGAGCCCACGCAAAGCACTCGGAATCGCGGCTGCGGCTGCGGCCGCCATCGCCTTCGCGCCGATCTCGTTGGTGGCCAACACGATCGGGGTGGCAGACGCGGCCCCATGCGCCGGCGGCGGGTCGAACCCGACCAGCTGCAATTGGTGTCAGTATCTGGTGGCGCAGTATCACACCTCCAACGTGTGCTCCCAGGACGCGCCGCCCCGGCGGGCTCAGCCGTCGCCGAGCCCGGTGCAGGTTCCGGAGATTCCCCCTTACGTTCCGCCCGCCCCGGTGCCGGTGCAGGCCACACCGCTCACCCCGCCGAACCTGCCGCCCGCAAACACGGCCCCGACGATCAACGCGGCGGGCCCCGATGCACCGAGAAACGTTCCGGTGGTGGCACCGCCGAGGGGCCTGGACGTTCCGCCGCAGGCGGTGGCGGCGGCCAAGGCCGCGCCGGTAACACGGGTCAACCCCGCCGACCCGCCGAAGCCGCCCACGCAGCTGGACTTCAACCAGCGGGTCCAGAACGTGGTCAGCACGCACCGGGAAAACGTTGATGTCCTCAAGATCGACAATCAACGGCTGATCCGCCCCCGCCACTGGGATTACGTCGACTATGACGACGCTTATCGCCGCCCGGCTCTGTTCAACCCGCTCAATCAGGCGATGACGTTCCGCTACTTCTACAGCGGCGCTTACCGGGAGGCGTACGTGCCGGCCGGTGCCCGGATCGTGCTCGATGCGGCGACCGTCGGCGTGTACCCGTTCGCCGCGGTCGGCGACGGCTGGGTGGCGTCGGGCAGCTTCTACGGCGGGGGCTCGGTACCGCCGGAGGGCTTCAACGGCCCGCCGCCGCCGGACTACAAGCCGCCGGAGCCGGCGAAGGTGTACAAGAACGTCTTGGTCAATGTCCCGGCCGCCAGCCAGACCGTGGAGGTCGCCCAGGTGGCGGTGGTGGGCCTCGACGATAGCCAGCCGGCGGGCAGCCGGGACACCATCTTCCTGCTCGACGACTCCACCCTGGGCTGGGGTCAGGTCAACGACTCCAGCAGCGCCAGCGCCCAGATCAGGCTGACCAAGACCCAGTCGCTGCCGGGCGCCGGGCCGACCGACGACGGCAACTTCCTGGTGGTGCTGGCGGTTCGCCCGCACGAGGAGCCCGCCCAGCCCGCCCAGCCGTGGTGGCCTTCGGCGCTGGGCTACGGGGTGTTGGGGGTAGTGGTGTGCCTCACCGCCTGGGCCCTCAGTCGGAAACGGGACGACGACGACGTAGGGGAGCCCGTCACCACGTCGAGGTCTTCCGGCAGTTGACCGGTCTTTCTTGGCTGCTCGGCGCGATGGCGCTCATCGCTATCGGCGGGCTTTTCGCGGCGATCGACGCCGCCATCAGCACCGTGTCGCTGGCCCGGGTCCAGGAGCTGGTGCGCGACGAGCGTCCCGGCGCGGTGTCACTGGCCGAGGTGATGAACGAGCGGCCGCGCTATATCAACCTGGTTGTGCTGCTGCGCATCACCTGCGAAATCACGGCGACGGTGCTGTTGGTGCTGTTCCTGTACGACAACTTCGGCCTGAGCTGGGGCTTGTTCGGCGCCGCCGCGACCATGGTGGTCATCAGTTTCGTCGTCATCGGGGTAGGTCCGCGCACCCTCGGTCGCCAGCACGCGTATTCCATCTCGTTGACGACGGCCGTTCCGCTGCGGCTCATTTCGTGGTTGTTGATGCCGCTCAGCCGGTTGCTGGTGGTCCTGGGTAACGCGCTGACACCCGGCCGCGGCCTGCGTAACGGGCCGTTCGCATCCGAGATCGAGCTTCGCGAAGTCGTGGACCTGGCCCAGCAGCGCGGCGTGGTCGCCGCCGACGAACGCCGGATGATCGAGTCGGTCTTCGAGCTCGGCGACACCCCGGCCCGCGAGGTGATGGTGCCGCGCACCGAGATGATCTGGATCGAAAGCGACAAGCTTGCCAGTCAAGCGTTGAACCTCGCGGTGCGCAGTGGGCACTCCCGCATCCCGGTGATCGGCGAGAATGTGGACGACATCGTCGGCGTCGTATACCTCAAAGACCTTGTGCAGCAGAGCTTTCTGTCGGGGGATGGTGGTCGTGGCATTACCGTGGCGCAGGTGATGCGTCCGGCGGTGTTCGTGCCTGACTCCAAGCCGCTGGATACGCTGCTGCGCGAAATGCAGCGCGATCGCAACCACATGGCGCTCCTCGTCGACGAGTACGGCGCGATAGCCGGACTGGTGAGCATCGAAGACGTGCTGGAGGAGATCGTCGGCGAGATCGCCGACGAGTACGACCAGGCGGAGACGGCACCGGTAGAAGACTTGGGCGACAGACGTTTCCGCGTTTCGGCGCGGTTGCCGATCGAGGACCTCGGCGAGCTCTACGACGTGGACTTCGACGATGACCTCGACGTCGATACCGTCGGCGGCCTGCTCGCCCTGGAACTGGGCCGGGTTCCGCTGCCCGGGGCCGAGGTGGTCTCACATGGCCTGCGGCTGCAAGCCGAGGGCGGGGCCGATCACCGGGGGCGGGTGCGGATCGGCACCGTCCTGTTGAGCCCGGCCGAACCAGATTCCAACGGCTCCGCCGGTCGTCGGGCCGAAGAGCGTGGCTGAGCGGCGGGACGTCGGCGAATGAGCGAATTCCATTCCGGCTTCGTGTGTTTGGTCGGCCGCCCGAACACCGGCAAGTCGACGCTGACCAATGCTCTCGTCGGCACCAAGGTGGCGATCACCTCGACGCGGCCGCAGACCACCCGGCACACCATTCGCGGCATCGTGCACCGGGACGACTTCCAGATCATCCTCGTCGACACCCCGGGCCTGCACCGGCCGCGCACCCTGCTGGGCAAGCGGCTCAACGACCTGGTCCGTGATACCTATGCCGAGGTCGACGTGATCGGGTTGTGCATCCCGGCCGACGAGGCGATCGGCCCGGGCGACCGATGGATCGTCGACCAAATCCGTTCGAACGCACCGAAGGCGGCACTGGTGGCCATCGTCACCAAGATCGACAAGGTGCCCAGGGACCGGGTGGCCGCGCAGCTGGTCGCGGTCAGCGAGCTGGTCGGCGACTCGGCGGAAATCGTTCCGGTCTCAGCGGCCACGGGGGCGCAGGTGGACGTGCTGATCGACGTGCTCGCCGCGGCGCTGCCCCCCGGCCCGGCGTACTACCCCGATGGCGAGCTGACCGACGAGCCCGAGGAAGTGTTGATGGCGGAGCTCATCCGCGAGGCCGCCCTGGAGGGCATCCGCGACGAGCTGCCGCATTCGTTGGCGGTGGTCATCGACGAGGTCAACCCCCGGGAGGACCGCGACGACCTCATCGACGTGCACGCGCTGCTCTTCGTCGAGCGCGACAGCCAGAAGGGGATCATCATCGGCAAAGGCGGCGCCCGACTGCGGCAGGTGGGCACCGCGGCGCGCGGCCAGATCGAAAAACTGCTCGGCACCAAGGTCTACCTCGACCTGCGTGTCAAGGTCGCCAAGAACTGGCAGAGCGACCCCAAACAGCTTGGTCGGCTGGGCTTCTGAAGTTTGGCGGCATCGGCGACGGGTAGCCGTCGCGTATGACCCAAGCACAGTTGGCTTTAGTGACCGGCGCGTCCAGCGGTATTGGGCTCGAACTGGCCAAGCAGTTCGCCCGGCACGGCTACGATCTGGTCGTGGCGGCCGAAGACGACGCCATCAGAGACGTACCGGACAAACTCTCCCGGTGGGACTCCGCCGTTCAGCCGATTCAGGTCGACCTTCGCACCCCTGACGGGGTGGAGCACTTGTACCAGAGCACGATCGAAGGCGACCGTGTGCTGGGCGCCGCTGCCCTCAACGCGGGCATCGGCCGCGGCGAGATGTTCCTCAAGAGCGAACTCGCCGACGACCTCAGCATCGTTGACCTCAACGTGCGCTCGACGGTTCACCTGACCAAGCTGGTGTTGCGCGACATGGCCAATCGTGACGCCGGCAAGGTGTTGTTCACCTCGTCCATCGCGTCCCAGATGCCGGGTTCGTATCAGCCGGTGTACAACGCGTCGAAGTCGTTCGTCCAATCGTTCGCCCAAGCGCTCCAGGATGAATTGCGCGACACCTCAATCACTGTCACGGCGCTGATGCCCGGACCGACGGACACCAATTTCTTCGGCCGAGCCAAAATGGTCGAGTCCCTGATGGGTAAGGGCCCCAAGGACGATCCCGCCAAGGTCGCCCGGCAAGGGTTCGAGGCGTTGATGCGCGGTGATCACAAGGTCGTCGCCGGATCGATGCTCGTCAAGGCCATGGGTGCCGCCAACCGCGTGCTGCCCGACAGCGTCAAAGCCGTTGGCAATAGGGTGATGTCGCGTCCGCGCTAGGCGAGCACGCGGATTGTCTGCAGTGACGGATCCGCCGCGTCGGGAACGTTCATCCCCGCGCGCACACCGGAACACAGGTAGTCCAGCACGGCCTCGTTGAGGCGCTCGCCGGGTACGACGGCGGGAATTCCCGGTGGATACGGCGTGCACTGCTCGGCTGCGACGCGGCCCGCGGCTTGGTCGGTGCTTACCGCTTCGACGCGCCCGAAGAACGCGTCGCGCGGCAGGCAGACCGTTTCCAACTGCAGCTGCTCGGGCGACGGCAGGTCGATGCGTGGTGGCGGGTCGAAGTCGTCGGCGGCTTTGCGCCACGCCCACAGTGCCTCGGTGAGACGGCCGGCGGTGTCTTTGTCGTCGGCCATGGACAGGGTCGCCAGGATGCGGCGGTGATCGCTCATTCCCGTGTCGACGTGGGCGTGCTCGCGCAGCCAGTCATGAGCCTGATAACCGGAGGTGCCCGTCGCGGACACGTCCATCAGAACTTGCATTCGGTCCAGGTCGTGGGATGCCTGCACGCCGAGCAATTCGTCGTCGAGCACCTCCACATCCGGGATGGCTTCGATGTCCTGGCGCAGCTGGCCCGCGAGATCCAATGCACCACCGAGCAATTCGTGGCCATGCTGCACCATCTGGCGCCGCCACCCGTCCATGGCGGCATACACCAGGACGTTGGGACTGGTCGTCATCAGCAGGTCGGCGCAGGCCGACAAGCGGTCCTGATCGATCAGGTCGCCCTGCACGTGGAACACGGAGCCCTGTTCGAAACCCGCGCCCATCTTGTGGACGCTGACCACGCAGACGTCCGCACCGGCGTCCATCGCCCAGGTCGGCAGGTTCTCGTGGAAAGGCAGGTGCGCCCCCCACGCCTCGTCGATGATCAACGGCTTGCCGCGCGCGTGGCAAACCTCCGCGATCCCCGCGATGTCGGCGCAGGTGCCATACGGGCTCGGGCTGACGATGAGCGCACCGGCGGCGTCGGGGTGCCTGTCCCAGGTCTCCTCCACCTGCCGCGGCGACGGGGGGTGCGAGAAGTGATGCTCGGCGTCCCAGCGGGGGGTGATCCACCGGGGTTGCACGCCCGAGAAGATCAAGCCCGCGACGATCGACTTGTGGCTGTCCCGGCCGACCAGCAGGCTGCCGTCACCGCCGGCCACGGCCATCATCGCCGCTTTCACCGACAAGGAACTGCCGCAGGTGGAGAACCAGGCGATGTCGGCACCCACCGCCTCGGCCATCAGGTCTTCGGCGTGCTTGAGGTACTGGTGGCTGGTCCTGCGGTCATCCAACCCGCCGCTGGCCAGCACGTCGTCGTGAAACGGCTCGCGGCCCAGGACCGCCAGGACCCGGTCATCGGTGCCGCGGCCCTGCCGGTGGCCCGGCGGCGTGAACCCATACCTGTTCTTCTCCCGGTAATCGACCAGCGCATCTAACAGTGGGGCATCAGATTGGTCCATTGTTCCGGTGTACCCACGTGGCTGCCGGCTATGCGACCGCCTCCGCGACCTCGCGCAACCCGTGTGCGTGCACCGCAGTGATTGTCCGGTAGCCGAATTCGCCGAAGAGGACGTGACTCGCTCGCGGTCGCCGCCGATCACCGTGCCGGGGGCCCATTCCCGGTATGGGCATCGACAAACCCGAAGCCGCTCAATCGAAGTCAACTTCGGTGATACGCCGCACGGGTTTCACTTCCGCGACGAGGCCCCGGACACCGGCGGCGTGCCCGTTTCGGCGTTCCACCACATCGTCGGCTGCTTGGTCGACCACCCGCACACGGCCTCCAGTTCGGCGGCCAGCGAGATCAGCATGCCCTCGCTGTTGTGCGGCCCCATCAACTGCACTCCGATCGGCAGCCCCTCGGAGGTGAACCCCGCCGGCACGTTGATCGACGGCCAGCCCAGCACATTCCACGGGAAGGTCAGTGGGCAGGCGGCGATCATCGCTCGATCGGTGCCGAAGCCGCTCAACCGGTCGAAGGCGCGCGCCAGCGGCGGCGGCTGGGCGGTGGTCGGAGCCACGACGACATCGACGATGTCGAAGATCGAACCCACCCGACGCTGGGCCTCGGTTTCGTGCCGGCGCGCAGTGCGCAGGATCGCCTGACCCAGCACATGGCCCACACGCAAGTTGGACACCGTGCGGGGGTCGAGGATCACCCCGTCGCCCAGCCGCTCCTCCCAGTCCCGCAGACCGGCGGTGGACCGGGCAAGGAAATCCCACGACAGCCGCAGCCCGTAGTCGGGGTTGCCCGGCACCACGGTGTGGCCGAGCAGCTCGAGCTGCCTGGCCACGGATCGCGTCGCCGCCAGGATCTCGGGATGCAGCTTGGACCGAAAACCGGTGTACGGGAACCGCGTTGACAGCGCGATGTTCAGCGGGCCGGGCGCGATGCCGACGTAGTCTGAGGCGGTGATCGGGGGCGGCTTGTGCCGGTCGCCCTCGACGTTGCCCGACGCCGCGTCGAGCACCAACGCCGCATCGGCCACCGTGCGGGCCAGCACACCGTTGACCGTGATGCCGTTGAACGCCTCGGGCAGTGGCCAGGTGGAGATGCGGCCGCGCTGCGGCTTGATGCCCACCAGATGCGTCCACGCGGCGGGGATGCGGACGCTGCCCGCGCCGTCCGAGCCGATCGCCGCGGTGACGAGTCCCGCGGCCACCGCGGCCGCGCTGCCCCCCGAGGAGCCGCCCGGGGTGTGCCGGCGCGACCAGGGGTTGCGGGTATGCCCGAACCCGGGTCCGCTGGTGAACGGCCACTGGCCCAGTTCGCAGGTGTTGGTCTTGCCGACGATCACCGCTCCCGCGGCCTTCAGGCGGCGAACCACTTCGGCGTCGTGGGTGGCGGGTGGGACGTATCCCTCGGTGCCGAAGGCGGTCGGCACTCCAGCAACGTCGACGTCGTCCTTGACCGCGATCGGGATGCCCAGCAACGGCGCCGTGTCTCCGGCCGCCCGCCGCCGGTCGGCCGCCGCCGCGTCGGCCAGGGCCGACTCGGTGAGCACCACGCGGAAGGCGTTCAGCGTGGGCTGGCTCGCGTGGATGGCGTGCAGGGACCGGCGCACCAGTGTGACCGACGTCACGGACCGGTTGGCGAGCTGATAGAGCAGGTCAGTCAGTGTGGGCAGGCGCTGGCCACCGGATCCGAAAATGGATCCAGGACCTGACTCGGAAGCGCCAATCACGGGGTACGAGACTAACCGGCGCGGATACCAGCATTGTCGCGGCGGGGTGCAAAACTATGGTGATGCGGCTGTATCGAGACCGGGCGGTGGTGTTGCGCCAACACAAGCTCGGCGAAGCCGACCGGATCGTCACGCTGCTCACTCGCGACCACGGATTGGTCCGGGCGGTGGCGAAGGGCGTTCGTCGCACCCGCAGCAAATTCGGCGCGAGGCTGGAACCGTTCGCGCACATCGACGCGCAACTGCATCCCGGCCGCAACCTCGACATCGTCACCCAGGTCGTCTCGATCGACGCGTTCGCCACCGACATCGTCAGCGATTACGGCCGCTACACCTGCGGGTGCGCGATGCTGGAAACCGCCGAACGCCTGGCCGGGGAGGAGCGGGCCCCCGCCCCGGCCCTGCACCGGCTCACGGTCAGCGCCTTGCGGGCGGTGGCCGACGGCCGCCGCTCCCGGGACCTGCTGCTGGACGCCTACCTGCTGCGCGCCATGGGCATCGCCGGGTGGGCGCCGGCGCTGACCGAGTGCGCCCGGTGCGCCACACCAGGGCCGCATCGCGCGTTCCATGTCGGCGCCGGGGGCAGCGTCTGCACGCACTGCCGTCCAGCCGGTTCGACTACACCGCCGCCGGGCGTGCTGGATCTGATGTCCGCGCTGCACGACGGCGATTGGGAGTTCGCCGAAGAGGCCCCGCAATCGCACCGCAGCTACGTCAGCGGACTGGTGGCCGCGCACCTGCAATGGCATCTGGAACGCCAGCTCAAGACGTTGCCACTGGTGGAACGGCCGTATCACGTCGACCGCACCATCGCCGAACGGCGCGCAGCGCTGATGGAGCAGTTGGACTGTGGCTAAAGCTGAGCGCAAGCTCAAGTCGACCGGCTTTCCGCAGCTGCCCCCGGCGCCCGACGATTACCCGGTTTTCCCCGACAAATCGACATGGCCGGTGGTCTTCCCCGAGCTGCCGCCGTCGCGTGACGGCGGCCCGAGCCGGCCGCCGCAGCACACCTCGAAAGCGACCCCGCCGCGTATTCCTGCGGACCGATTGCCCAATCATGTGGCCATCGTCATGGACGGCAATGGCCGCTGGGCCACCGAGCAGGGACTGACCCGCACCGATGGTCACCGGGCGGGCGAGGCGGTAGTCATTGACGTCGTCTGTGGGGCAATAGAAATCGGCGTCAAGTGGCTGAGTCTTTACGCGTTTTCCACCGAGAACTGGAAGCGGTCGCCCGAAGAGGTCCGCTTCCTGATGGGCTTCAACCGGGACGTGGTCCGCATGCGCCGGGTGAACTTGAAGACCATCGGTGTCAAAATCCGGTGGGTGGGTTCGCGGCCACGGCTGTGGCGCAGCGTGATCAATGAGTTGGCGATTGCGGAGGACATGACGAAGGACAACGACGTCATCACGGTCAACTACTGCGTCAACTACGGAGGTCGCGCCGAAATCGCGGATGCTGCAAAGGAAATCGCGCGCTTAGCCGCCGTCGGCAGGCTGAACCCGGAACGCGTCACGGAGTCGACGGTGGCGCATCACCTGCAACGGCCCGACATCCCCGACGTGGACCTCTTCCTGAGGACCTCGGGGGAGCAGCGGTCCAGCAACTTCATGCTGTGGCAGGCCGCTTACGCCGAGTACATCTTCCAGGACAAGCTGTGGCCCGACTACGACCGCCGCGACCTGTGGGCGGCGTGCGAGGAATACGCTTCGCGCAACAGAAGATTCGGGAGCGCATAGTGGGGACCGGAAGCGCGGCGGAGCCGGGCGCAACGGGTCCTCACGGGGAGGATCCAATGCCGTCACTGCAGGAACGTCTGGCGTCGGCACTCGGTGTCGTTCTTGCGGTCGAGGAGGAGTCCGACGGGGCGCTGACGGTGCGCCATGCCGGGACCATCGCGTCGTTGCGGGTGGTGAACATCGCCGACGACCTCGACCTGGTGTCGCTCACCCAAGTCTTGGCGTGGGACCTGCCGCTGACCAAGAAGATCAGTGATCAGGTCGCCAAGCAGGCCCGCACCAGCAATTTCGGCAGCGTCACGATGGTCGAAAAGGTCAACGAGAAGGCCGTGCAACGCAACTCGGGCAAAGGCGCGGCCAAGACCGCCGACGTGATGCTGCGCTACAACTTTCCCGGCGGCGGCTTGACCGACGACGCGCTGCGCACCCTGGTTCTGTTGGTGCTGGATAGCGGCATAGAGATACGTCGCGCATTGACGGGTTAGGGCGCTAGGACACCGCCGATTCGGTCACCGCGATGGCTACCGATCCCCGGGCGTTTTCGCGCACGCGGGTCTGCAGCAACGAGCGTAGGAGGTCTTGGTCGTGCTGAGCCGGCCGGGTCGACTCGACGAAGCGCTCGATGACTTCGACGAAGCGATCCGGGTCGTCCTTGAACGGCATGTGCCCGGAGTTCTCGAAGATCTCTAAGCGTGACCCGGGCACCGCATCGTGGGCCATCCGGGCGTGGTCTACCGGGATCACCAAGTCGTGCTCACCCCAGATCACTTGCACCGGAATGGGTTGCGCGAGATAGCTTCGGTCCAGCATTGTGACGAATTGGCCACGCCTGTCCACCACCGACCGCAAGGTGCGTGCGAACGCCGACAATGCGCGCGGGTCCCGGAAGCCTTCGAGCAGATTCACCACATCGGCGACGTCGTGCCCGAGGTTAGTGGGGCCCAGTACGGTAGCCATGGCCCGCCCGAACAGTCGGACCGCCGGCATCACGCCCGGCATGCGCAGCATGGCCAGGGCCTCGCTGCCCAACGGCATCGCCGCCAATCGCAAGGCCACGCTTACTTCCTGGGCGACGCCACCGCTGCTGACCAGCACGATGCGCTCCACCAGCTGCGGGTACTGATAGGCGAATTGCATTGCGACACCGCCACCGAACGAATGCCCGACCAGGGTGACGCGGTCAATGTCAAGCGCGGCAAGCAGGTCACGCATGCCGTTCGCGAAGGCCGCCAATGAGTAGTCGGCGCGTGGTTTGTCCGATTCCCCGTGGCCCAGCAGGTCCGGTGCGATGACCGTGAACCGTCGCGCAAGTTTGGCGTGCACAGGCTCCCATGCCGTGGACTTGTCGCCGACGCCGTGGATCAGCAACAGAGCCGGTCCCGACCCGGCGACCCGGAAGGCGCGTCGGTGGCCGTGGATGGTGCGAAATTGCAGTGACGGAGCCTCGACGTCGCGTACGGGCCGCAGATGGGGTGATGCGTGGTGCCGCATGGTGCTCTCAATTCCCTAGAGTTCTTGCTTGTCTCGGCCTGTGGGCCACTCATGGGTAGGAGCACGCGGGGCGCGCGTGTTGGACACTTTTTTCAGAACTTTTTTCCACCGTGCCGCGTTCGGCCGGCTCGGGTCAGCCTAGGACCCGCACTGTGAACACGTGCCGAAGATCTCGATGGTGTGGCTGACGTCGGAGTAGCCGTGTTTGGAGGCGACTTGCGCCGCCCACTGTTCGACCTCGTGGTCGCCAACTTCGATGGTGGAACCGCAGCTGCGACAGACCAGATGGTGATGGTGGTGTTCGGAACACCTGCGGTAGACCGACTCGCCGGTGTCGGTGCGCAGCGTGTCCACCATTCCCGCCGCCGCCATTGACTGCAGCGTCCGGTAGACGGTGGTCAGCCCGATGTTCTCGCCGCGGCGGCGCAGCTCGTCGTGCAACTCCTGCGCCGAGCGGAAGTCGTCGAGGGTGTCCATCAGCGTGGAGATCGCCGCCCGCTGACGGGTCGATCGGATACTCGCGCCTGTCATTGGCGCCCCACCTCAGCATCGCTTCGTTCTGCATCGTCGCCGGCGCGTGTCATTGTGTGTCCTCGCTCGCGTGGGCGACCGCGTCCACCACGATGTGCGCCAGGTGATGGTCGGCAAGCCGGTACAGCACCTCGCGGCCGGATCGCTCCCCGGCGACGACGCCGGCGGCCTTCAGGATCTTCAGGTGCTGGCTGACCAGTGGCTGCGGCACGCCGAGCGCGTCGACCAGCTCGTGCACGCAGCGCTGGGATTCACGCAACTGCAGCACGATGGCGATCCGCACCGGGGCGGCCAGCGCGCGCAGCAGCTCACCGGCCGCGTCGAGAATCTCGCGCGGCGGCGGGACGGGGTAATCGGCCGGCGGGTGTCCGGCGGACCCGGTTTCGCCGTGCTCGTGGGCAACCACGCTCATCGCCGGTCCCACGTCACCATCGGCGGCGGCCGGCAGCGAGGAAGGCGGGGATGGGGACATCGCCATGGAGAGAGTCATCACCTCGAGAAGGGCCAGGTAGCGGGGAGGGCGCGCCGTGAGGCGGTCGACTTCCACTGTCACATGCATGATGACGCATGTCAAAGACCGCGGGGCCGATCGTTACGATGACGAATGCTCTGCGCACGGCGGTCGAGCGCCGTTCGTGCCCGTTCAAACCCGGAAAGGGAGTGCACCACCCCGTGGCGTCCGTCATCGACACCGTAGTGAACCTGGCCAAACGGCGCGGCTTTGTCTTTCCTTCGGGAGAGATCTACGGCGGCACCCGGTCGGCGTGGGACTACGGCCCGCTGGGAGTGGAACTCAAGGAGAACATCAAGCGGCAGTGGTGGCGATCGGTGGTCACCGGGCGCGACGACGTCGTGGGCATCGATTCGTCGATCATCCTGCCGAGGCAGGTCTGGGTGGCCTCCGGCCACGTCGAGGTCTTCCACGACCCACTGGTCGAGTGCCTGAACTGTCATCACCGGCATCGCCAGGACCACATGCAGGAGGCTTACGCGGCGAAGAAGGGGATCGACGACCCCGACTCGGTGCCGATGACCGAGATCGTCTGCCCGGATTGCGGAACCAAGGGCCAGTGGACGGAGCCGCGCGAGTTCAACATGATGCTCAAGACCCACCTCGGGCCGATCGAGACCGAGGAGGGCTTGCACTATCTGCGTCCGGAGACCGCGCAGGGCATCTTCGTCAACTTCGCCAACATCGTCACCACCGCGCGCAAGAAGCCGCCGTTCGGTATCGGCCAGATCGGCAAGAGTTTTCGCAATGAGATCACGCCCGGCAACTTCATATTCCGAACCCGCGAGTTCGAGCAGATGGAAATGGAATTCTTCGTGGAGCCGTCGACCGCGAAGGAATGGCACCAGTATTGGATCGACACCCGCCTGCAGTGGTATCTCGACCTGGGTATCGACCCGGAGAATCTGCGGCTGTACGAGCACCCCGCCGAGAAGCTTTCGCACTACTCCGACCGGACCGTCGACATCGAGTACAAGTTCGGCTTCGCGGGCAACCCGTGGGGCGAACTGGAGGGCGTCGCCAACCGGACCGATTTCGACTTGTCAACGCACGCAAAACATTCCGGCGCCGACCTGTCGTACTACGACCAGGGCACCGATACCCGCTACATCCCGTATGTCATCGAACCGGCGGCCGGGCTGACGCGGTCGTTCATGGCGTTTCTGATCGACGCCTACACCGAGGACCAGGCACCCAACGCCAAGGGCGTGATGGAGAAGCGCACGTTGCTCCGGCTGGATCCGCGGTTGGCCCCGGTCAAGGCCGCGGTGCTGCCGCTGTCCCGGCACGCCGACCTGAGTCCCAAGGCTCGCGACCTGGCCGCCGAACTGCGCACCTGCTGGAACATCGATTTCGACGACGCTGGCGCGATCGGGCGCCGCTACCGGCGCCAGGACGAGGTGGGGACGCCGTTCTGTGTGACGGTGGATTTCGACTCCCTCGAAGACAACGCCGTCACGGTGCGCCGTCGCGATGACATGACGCAGGAGCGCGTCGCGATGAACGCCGTCGCCGACTACTTGGCGGCGCGGCTCAAGGGTTGCTGACCGGCGCTGGCACCGCCGGTCCCGGTAGTCCCACCTTGCCTGTTGACCGGCATGGACACGCCGCCGCCACGTAATTAAACGTTTCGTAAAAAACCGCATTTGGATAGCCGATTGGCTTAGGCTCGATCCGAATGTTGCTCACGTGTCTAGTCGCCGGGGGTGGGTGTCGGTTCGTGTGGGTGTAAGTGTCGTTGACTCGGTAGTCGGTGGGTTGGGGATGCGATGATTCCAGCTTTTATGCTGTTCCCCCCCGAGATCAACTCTGCCCTGATGTATGGCGGCGCAGGCCCCGGACCACTGTTGACGGCGGCCTCGGCCTGGGAAGCGCTGGCGGCGGACTTGGCGGCCGCGGCGGCGTCGTTCGAGTCGGTTGTGACGGGAGTGGCCGCCGGCCCGTGGATGGGCCCGTCGTCGGTGGCGATGGTGGCGGCGGCGACGCCGTACCTGCAGTGGCTGATCTCGGCCGCCGGGCAAGCCGAGTTGGCGGCGGCCCAGGCGACGGCGGCGGCGGGGGCCTATGAGGCGGCGTTCATGGCGACGGTGCCCACCCCGGAGGTGATCGAGAATCGCCTCCGGTTGCTGATGCTGATCGCCACGAACTTCTTGGGTCAGAACACCCCGGCGATCGCGATGACCGAAATCGAGTACATGGAGATGTGGGCCCAGGACGTGGCCGCGATGGTGGGTTATCACATCGGGGCGCAGACGGTGGCGGCGACGCTGCCGGCGTTCAGCGCCCCGCCGGTACCCCTGGGTGGACTGGCGGGGCTGGTAACGGCGCCGCTGGACTTCGTGTCCCAGGCTTTCGGAGCGTTCTCGTCGCTGGGGGCCGGCTTTGTTTCGCAGCTGCAGGCGGTGCTCGGGGCCTTCTTCCCCGGCCTGTCGTCGGTGACGTCGTTACTCTCGTCCATGCCGGTCACGACGATGACCGCCCTGGCACCGATCGGGATGTACCCCGCGACCGCGCTGATGTCCCCGATGATGGTGCTGGCCCACAACGTCGGGCCGGCGGCACCCGCAATGGCCGGTGTCACCACCGTGGCCGGGCAGACCCCGCTCGCCACCGGCGGCCTGCACGCGCCGCAATCGCTGGGTGGGCTGGGCGTCGCCACGGCCGGGTTGGGCACCGCGCGGTTCGTTGGAGCGATTACGGTGCCACCGACCTGGCAGGGGTCGATGCCGGTGCCGGCGGTCCTGACCAGTCTCGCGGTGCCGGCGTTGGGCACCCAACTACCGACTCCGATCGCGACGGGGGGATCGTCCGCCGCGTCGTCCGCACCCGCCGGTTCCACGTCAGCCATGGCCATGGCGATGGACGAGCGGGACACCGACAAAGACAAGACCGACCGGAGGGGCCGCCGCGGCGGGGAGAACCCGCACGTGGTGCAGTCGCGGCCCAAGGTGGTGCCGCGGACCAAGGGTTGAGAGCGGGGGGCCACCGCCGTTCGCAAGCGCTGAGCCCCCTCGCCCCGCACCGGCCCGGGCGTCGGGATGCCTGCGGAAGCAAATCCACGTTTTTCGGGTATTTGTCTGAAGTTTGGCTTACGATGTGCCTGCTTGCTGTTATTGGTTCGGCCACAGCATCCGAAAGTCGGCTGTGGAAGGGGGCAACATGCTTTTGCCTCTTGGTCCGCCGTTACCAGATGACTCGGTGTCGGCGGTTCGGGGTGAGTCGGGGATGCTCGGTGGCCTGTCGGTTCCACTCGTTTGGGGTGTGGTCGTTCCGCCGGATGACTACGACCATTGGGCCCCGAAGCCGGACGTGAGAGTCGATTCCGGCGACCCGGCGACTGACGTCCCCGCCCCGGCCGCGGTCGCGGACGCCAAAGAATGGAACGAGTGGCAGCGGTGGGAAGGCGAAGCCGAACCCCGCTTCGACGTACCGCGCAGCGGAGGCGTGATTCCGCATTCACCGGCCGCCGGTTGACCGCCGCGTGCTAGGGCGAGCGACTCAGAATCGGCCGCCGCCGCCCATGAAGCCGCCCCCTGACGATCCCCCCGAAGACCCGCCGAACGATGTGGGACTCCAGCCGCCGAAGCCGCCCCGCATACCCCCACTGAGCAGGTCGCCGATGATGATGCCGCCCAGCATTGCCCCCATGTCGCTGCCGCCGCGACGCGTGTAGGCGCGCTGGATCGATTGCATATCGGCATTGGCCAACGACTGCGCCTGGGCGGCCAGCGTCGACGCCGCGTTGGCGTGGGAGATTGCCTCGTTCGGATTCGTCGCCCTCTTGTCCCGCGCGGCTTGCAGGTGCCGGGTGGCTTCGGCCAGCCGGGTGCGGGCCTCCGGGCCGATGCTGCCGCGACGCGTGTCGATGTAGTCGGAGACCGCGCGTACCCGCGACTCGGCCGTGAACAACGCCTGCTCCAACGACCGGTTAAGCTGCTCGGCGCTGGCCTGCTCCTGCGCCAGGGTGACCAGCAGCCCGTTGAGATCGGCATCCGCTTTGGCCAACTGCGCGAACGCGCCGAGCGGGTCCGTGGAGCCGCCGGCACGCGCGCCGTCGACGGCCCGCGTGGCCGCATCGCGCGCCGCGCGCAGATCGCCGGTGTGAGCGGTCGTCTCCGCTCGCTTCAGGAGATCGCCCGCCCGTTTGATGTCGACCTGAATGTCGGCCATGGCCGACGGCAGCCGGTCGATGGCGTGCTGGATGTCGGTGGCCGCGTTGTCCACCGAGTCGAGTAGCGCCCGCGCCTGCCCGAGCGCGGACTCCGCGGCGTGGAACGCGTCCACCAAGCCGGCCTGCCGGCCGCTGACGGCTTCGGCGGCCAAATCCCGGGCGGTGCCGATGTTGCGGTCTGCGAACGCCAGCCGCTCCTTGGCGGCCGAGACATTTCCGGACACGGAAGTCAGTGCGGTGGCGTCGAATTGGTCGTGCAGTTCGGCCAGCCGCTGCTCTGAGGGCGCTATCCGGGTGGTGAGCTCAACGTATTGCTGGGTCAGCGCGTCCAGCCGCGACGGGGCGTTGATCACCAGATCGCGCAGGTTCTCGAACGCCTCGGTCTGCGACTCCAGTTCCCGATCGGCGCGCGCCGCCGAAACGACGACCCGGGTGAGCAACTCGCGGCGCTGGTCGGGCGTCTCCGGTGTGCTGTCGTCCAGTTCCTGTCGTACCGTGAACGCTTGGGCCAGAGCGGCTTTGGCGTTGGTCAGGGCTTGGGTGAAGGGTTGGGTCCGCTCTTCGCCGAACTCGGCGATCGCGACGTCGAGCTCGTTGGAGCTGGTTCGCACGGCGTTGTCCACGTCCACCACGAGTGCACGCGACAGGTCGTCGAGGGCCTGCAGCGGCACGGCGGCCAGCGCTTGCGAGTCGGTGGGGTCGACCCGTCGGGCCGCGGCCAATTCGGCCGCGCGCCGGCGCCGACCGCGATAGCGCATGACCAGCAGCAAGGCCGCCAGCGCGCCGAGAATGATCGCGAGCGTGACCAGCAGGGCCACCCGGCCCGACGAACCCGGTGCCGTGTTGAGCCCGTTGGCCGCCGCGACCGCGGCGCCGCTCCAGTCGCCGTTGTGCAAGGCGGGCTCGATCTTGTTGTGCCGCAAGTCATCGACCTGGCGGGCGTTGACGCTCTTGACGGTGGACGGCACCAGGAAGGCGTAGGCACGGCCGGCGGTGGCGACGGCGAGCAGGGCGTCATAGTTACCCAGATCGCTGGTACGCACCGTGCGCTGCGCCCAGTTCACCGGGCTCTGGTCGGAAAAGTCGTCGACGTAGACCACCCACAGCCGGATGTGGCGATCCGTGTACAGCTTGCGTACCGCCGAGGTGACCGCCGCACGACCGGATTCCGACAGGGCGCCCGCGTTGTCGGTGACGTAATCCGCCAGCCGGAACGGGGGTTGCGCGCCGGCGCCGGGTGCCACGAGCAGCCCGCCGCTGAAAGCAATTGCGAGGATTGTCGCGATGACACCTAGCAGCCGGGCAGTGCGCATGACGTCAATCTAGCCCCGCGGCGACGCGGGCAAAGAGCCGTGCGGCGGAGCGGTCCCCCGTACCGCGTTCCCTGGCAGACTGTGCTGCGGTGACTAAGAAGGCGGACATGAATCGGCAAGACCCCTACGACGACTTCGACCGTCAACGGCGGGTACACGAAGCGCCGAAGACTGCCGGTCTGCCGGGTACGGAAGGTCAGCACCGCACCGACTTCGCCCGCGACCGGGCCCGGGTGCTGCACAGCGCCGCGCTGCGCCGGCTCGCCGATAAGACCCAGGTCGTCGGGCCCCGCGAAGGCGACACACCACGCACCCGGCTGACGCACTCGCTGGAGGTCGCCCAGATCGGGCGGGGGATGGCGGTCGGCTTGGGTTGCGACCTCGACCTGGTCGAGCTGGCCGGCCTGGCCCACGACATCGGGCACCCGCCCTACGGCCACAACGGCGAGCGCGCCCTGGATGAGTTCGCCGCCGACAACGGCGGTTTCGAGGGTAATGCGCAAAACTTCCGCATCCTGACCAGCCTCGAGCCCAAAGTGCTTGACGAGCAAGGCAATAGCGCTGGGCTCAACCTGACCCGCGCCTCCCTGGACGCGGTCACCAAGTATCCGTGGTACCGCGGCGGAGGGCTGGGTCAACAGGGGAGGAAGTTCGGGTTCTACGACGAGGACCGCGAGCAGGCGGCCTGGGTTCGCGCCCGCGCGCCGGAGGGCCGGATGTGCCTGGAAGCGCAGGTGATGGACTGGGCCGACGATATCGCCTATTCGGTACACGACGTCGAGGACGGCGTGGTCTCCCAGCGCATCGACCTGCGCGTGCTCGCCGACGACGACGAGGCGGCCGCCCTGGCGAAACTGGGTGAAAGCGAATTCTCCCGGGTGAGCGCCGACGACTTCATGGCGGCCGCGCGGCGGCTCTCCGGGCTGCCGGTGGTTGCCGCCGTCGGCAAGTACGACGCCACGCTGGCCGCGGCAGTCGCGCTCAAGCGACTCACCAGTGAATTGGTCGGCCGGTTCGCCTCGGCCGCCATTGCCACGACCCGCGCCGCGGCCGGACCCGGGCCGCTGGTCCGCTACCGGGCCGACCTGCTGGTGCCCGACCTGGTGCGCGCCGAGGTCGCCCTGCTGAAAATCCTGGCGCTGCAATTCATCATGTCCGATCCGAGGCATCTGAACACCCAGGGCCTGCAGCGTGAACGGATCCACCGGGTGGCGCGGTGGCTCTACGCCGGGGCACCCCAGACACTCGACCCGGTCTTCGCCGCGGCGTTCACCACCGCGGCCGACGACCGCGCCCGGCTACGGGTCATCGTCGATCAGATCGCGTCATACACCGAGGGCCGGCTGGAACGCATCGACGCGCGCCAGGCCACCGGTTAGCCGCTGCTCGGCCGCAGGTCATCCCACGGCAGTCCCGTCGTCACCGCGGGCTAGGCTGCCCGACATGACCAAATTCAGCGGTATCGCCACCCTCGCGGTGGGGCTTCCCGTCGTCGCCATGACCGCATGCAGCTCACCCCAACAGGCGAGCAACCAGCCCGGCACCACCCCGCCGGTGAAGAGCGCCCCACCGGCGTCGTCGGGTGAGACGACGACGCCCGCGCCCAACGGCGAATCGCTCACCGCGCAACTGAAGACGCCGGACGGGCGGTCGGCTGCCACTGCTACGTTCGATTTCACCGGCGGATACGTGACCGTCACCGTCAAAACGGTGGCCGGCGGCATCCTGTCACCCGGCCTGCACGGCCTGCACGTCCACGAGATCGGCAAATGCGAGCCCAACTCGGTTGCCCCGAACGGCGGTCCGCCCGGAAACTTCCTGTCCGCCGGCGGCCACTACCAGGCGCCCGGACACACCGGCAAGCCGGAGAGCGGTGACCTGACGTCGCTGGAGGTGCGTTCGGACGGCTCGGCCTACCTGGTCACCACCACGGATTCGTTCAACCGGGACGAGCTGCTGGGCGGCAACAAGACTGCCTTGATGCTGCACGGCGCCCAAGACACCGACAACGCGATGGAACGGGTGGCATGCGGCGTCATCGGAACCGGATAGCCGGCCGGCTCGGCGCTCTAGACTGAGCCGATGTCCAGCCCGGCAGGTTCGTGGGGGCACCACCCGCGCGCGGGGGAGGATGACGCCCGGCCCCGGGGCCGGGGGCGGATTCCCGATCGCGATATCGCCGCCATCCGCGAGCGGGTCCGCATCGAAGAAGTCGTCGGCGATTACGTCCAATTGCGGCGCGCCGGTGCCGATTCCCTCAAGGGCCTGTGCCCGTTTCACGACGAGAAGTCGCCGTCGTTCCACGTTCGACCCAACCACGGCCACTTCCACTGCTTCGGCTGCGGGGAGGGCGGCGACGTCTACGCCTTCATCCAGAAGATCGAACACGTCACCTTCGTCGAGGCCGTCGAACTGCTCGCGGACCGGATCGGCCACACCATCAGCTACACCGGCCCGGCGACCAGCGTGCAGCGCGACCGCGGCAGCCGCAGCCGGCTCGTCGCGGCCAACGCGGCCGCGGCGGAGTTCTACGCGGCGGCGCTGGAATCCGAGGAGGCCGCGCCGGCCCGCCAGTACCTGACAGATCGGAATTTCGACGCCGAGGCGGCCCGGCGATTCGGCTGCGGATTCGCGCCGTCCGGGTGGGACTCACTGACAAAACATCTGGTGCGCAAGGGTTTCGAGTTCAAGGAGCTGGAAGCGGCGGGCCTGTCGCGGCAGGGGCGGCGCGGCCCGATCGACCGCTTCCACCGCCGACTGTTGTGGCCCATCCGCAGCGCGGCCGGCGAGGTGATCGGGTTCGGCGCCCGCCGGCTCTTCGACGACGATCCGATGGAAGCCAAGTACATCAATACCCCCGAGACCCTGCTGTACAAGAAGTCGTCCGTGATGTTCGGCATCGACCTGGCCAAACGCGACATCGCCAAGGGGCACCAGGCGGTCGTCGTCGAGGGCTATACCGACGTGATGGCGATGCATCTGGCCGGCGTCACCACCGCCGTGGCGTCGTGCGGCACCGCATTCGGCGACGAGCATCTGTCGATGCTGCGCCGACTGATGATGGACGACAGCTTCTTCCGCGGGGAGCTGATCTACGTCTTCGACGGTGACGCGGCCGGGCGCGCTGCCGCGCTCAAGGCCTTCGGCGGCGAGCAGAATCTGGCGGGGCAATCCTTCGTCGCGGTGGCCCCGGACGGCATGGATCCCTGCGACTTGCGGTTGAAGTCCGGCGACGGCGCGCTGCGCGACCTGGTGGCGCGGCGCACCCCCTTGTTCGAATTCGCGATTCGCACGGCGATCGCCGAGATGGACCTGGACAGCGCGGAGGGCAGGGTCGCGGCGCTGCGCCGCTGCGTGCCGATGGTGAGCCAGATCAAAGACCCCACGCTGCGCGACGAGTACGCCCGCCAGCTCGCCGGCTGGGTCGGCTGGGACGACGTGGCGCAGGTCATCGACCGGGTGCGCACGCAGGCCAAGAAGTCGCCGGCCCCGGCGCGTTCCGGCCCCAACGCCCCCCGCGGCGCCGCTCAGCAGCCCAGTGCGGCGGCCCCGGGCCGCCCCACCGCCAAACTTCCCGACCCTCGTGACCCGACACTCAGGCCGCAGCGTGCGGCGCTCAAGTCGGCGTTGCAATATCCGGCGCTGGCCGGGCCGGTATTCGACACGCTCCCCGTCGAAAGCTTCACCCATCCCGGTTACGCCGCCGTGCGCGCCGCCATCGAGGCCGCGGGTGGCACGTCGAGCGGCGTCACCGGGGGACAGTGGATCGACGCGGTGCGCCAACGGGCCGGCTCAGACCTCACCGCCGGGCTGGTCAGCGAGCTCGGGGTGGAGGCCATCCAGGTCGACGACGACGAGAAGCTGGTGCGTTACATCGCCGGCGTGCTGGCCCGGCTGCAGGAAGTGTGGATGGGCCGGCAGATCGCCGAGGTGAAGTCCAAGCTGCAGCGCATGTCGCCGATCGAACAGGGCGACGAGTACCACGCGTTATTCGGTGACCTGGTAGCCATGGAGGCCTACCGGCGCAGCCTGCTGGAGCAGGCTAGCGGCGACGATCTGACGATGTGAGGGCCTCGTCGGCCGGTCGCTCGGCACCGCGCTCCAAGATGGCCGTTTGGTCGTCGATCTCGGCAACGGTCACGAATCCGGCGTCCGGGGAGATCCGATTCGCGATCTTGCGGCGTCCCCCTTGGATTACTGACTTGGCGACCGGGCTGCTGGTCAGCGCGCGATAGGTGCCGACGATCTGCTCGTATCGGCGACGCCCGGCCTTCGAGCCCAGCACGTAACCCAGTCCCAGCACCACGACATACCGGATCAAAGCGTTCCTCCCGAGTAGCGACCGTTCCCATCCTGCCTCACCCGCCCCTATGCGTGCGCGCCCGATCCGCTCCCCGGGGCGAGACCGAGTCGGTCCTGTCCGGTTGGGTGCGGTTATGCCAGTACGCTAGAGTCGTCCCGCGATCGTGTTGATCCCCTGTAGCTCAATTGGCAGAGCGTTCGGCTGTTAACCGATAGGTTCCTGGTTCGAGTCCAGGCGGGGGAGCAAGGTTGAGGCTCAGTGTCCGGCGCTCTGGCCGCCGTCGATGTGGAGGGTCTCCCCGGTCACAAAGGTGGCGCCCTCCAGGTACCGAATCCCCTCGATGACGTCGGCGATGGCGCCCATCCGGCCCAGCGGATGCATGGCGGCCAGCGCGGCCGTGTTGTCGTCGGCATGCATCGGGTGGCGATGTTGCCCGGGGAGATGGCGTTGACGCGGATCCCGCAATGCGCGTACTCGATGGCCAGCGACTTGGTCACCGCCGCCAGGCCGCCCTTGGTGAGGGCGGTCAATCCCGCGGGCACTGCGGAGTTGGGCTGGTCGAGCAGCGACGTGGTCATGTTGACGACGTGGCCGCCCCCGCCTTGCGTCAGCATCCGGGCGATGGCGCGCTGCGTGACGTGGAAGAAGCCGGCGAGGTTCACCCCGGTCACGAACGCGTAGTCCGCCGCCGTGTACTCGGTGAATGGTTTGGGAACGAAGACGCCCGCGTTATTGATCAGGGTGTCCACTCGACCGAACCGCTCCACCGCGGTCGCCACGATGCGGTCGGCGGTCGCGGGATCGGCGACGTCACCGGCGACGGCCGCCGTGCCGGGGTCATCGCCGGCGGTGATCGAGCGCGAGTTGGCCACCACGGCATAGCCGAGGTCGCGGTAGGCCTCGGCCAGGGCGGCCCCCATGCCCTGCGAGGCGCCGGTGACGATCGCGACTTTCTGGTAGGCCTGATCGGCGGTCAATAGCGGTCTCCTTGCGTGGTCTGGTTGCCGCGTCGCGCCATCGCGCTGGCGTGCTCGTCCTTCGTGAATCTACTGTGAGCGCAACCAATTAGGAGGGCCGGTGGAGTTCTTGGTCACGATGACGACGCATGTCCCCGACGGCACCCCGCCGGAGGCAATCGACGAGGTTCGGGCCCGGGAGGCCGCGCATTCCCGCGAGCTCGCCGCGCAGGGGCATCTGCTGCGCTTGTGGCGGCCGCCGCTGCGGCCGGGTGAATGGCGCACGCTCGGTCTGTTCGCCGCTGCGGACCAGGACCGGCTCGAGGAGGTGCTGGCCTCGATGCCGCTGCGCGTGTGGCGTACCGATGCGGTGACGCCCCTGGCGCCGCACCCGAATGACCCCGGGGCCGAACTATCCGAAAGGCGCTAGTCGTAGGCCGGCGTCCAGACGGTGTCGAGGACGGCTTGCCGTGGGTCGGCGTGCGTTTCTGTGGCCACCCCGCCGGCGACGGCGGCGTGATACACGGCTTCGGCAACCGACGTCGAGATGGCGCGCAATTCCCTGACATCGGGGAGCAGTGAATCGCCGGCCTTTGACGGGCTAGCCTGTTGCACAACGGCTTTCGCTGCGGCCTGCAGCATTTCCTTGGTCAGTAGCCGGGCCCCGGCGACGATGATGCCCAGTCCGATTCCGGGGAACACCAGCACGTTGTTGGCCTGGCCGATGGTGTAGGTGGTGCCGTCGTATTCGATCGGCGCGACGGGGGTGCCGGTGGTGATCAGCGCCTTGCCGTCGGACCACTGCAGCACGTCGGCCGGCATGGCTTCCATGCGCGACGTCGGGTTGGACAGCGGGAAGATCATCGGGCGCTCACACGATGCGGTCATGGCCTGCACGACCTTCTCGGTGAAGGCGCCGAACACGGCCGAGGAGCCGAGCAGGATGGTGGGGGAGGCGAGCTTGATGGTGTCCACCAATCCCACCCGATCCGCGGCTTCCAAGCCGAGCTGGGCGCGGTTCTTGGCGTAGGGAACCTGGAAATCTCGCAGGTCCTCCATGTCGTCGAATAGCAGGCCCTGCTTGTCGATCGGCCAGATCTGCGCGGTGGCCTGCTCGATGGTGGCGCCGTCGGACACCATTGCGTCGCGAATCTGATCGGCCACCCCGACCCCGGCGGTGCCGGCCCCGAAGACGACGGCCCGCTGGTCGCGCATCGGGACGCCGGTGACGTGGCATCCGCCGTACACGGCCGCGACGACCACCGCGCCCGTTCCCTGGACGTCGTCGTTGAACACGCAGTACTTGTCGCCGTACGTGTGCAGGATCCGCCGTGCGTTCAGGGGCCCGAAGTCTTCGAAATGCAGGATCGCCTTCGGGAACAGGCGGTGAGCGGTTTCGATGTAGCGATTGACGAAGTCGTCGTATTCGTCGCCGCGGCGGCGGGCGTGACGATTGCCCAAGTAGAACGGATCCTGAAGCAGTTGTTCGTTATTGGTGCCCACGTCGAGGGAAACCGCGATGCAGCGGCGGGGATCGATGCCGGCCCCGGCGGTATACAGCGCCAGCTTGCCAACCGCGATCTGGATGCCGCCCACGCCCCAGTCGCCGATGCCCAGGATCGCTTCGGCGTCGGTACACACGATCAGGTCGACGTCGCCCGCTTCCAGCCCGAAAGTTGCGAAGGCGGGCTCGATCTCGTCGGGGGCGTCGATGCTCAGGAAAAGCCCGCGCTGTCCGCGATACTCGTCGGAGAACCGTTGGATGGCCTCCCCGACGGTGGGCGTGTAGACCACCGGCATCAGTTCCGGCAGATGATCCTCCAGCACCTTGTAGTAGAGCAGTTCGTGGCGGTAATGCAGCTGCTCCAACAGCAAATTGCGGCCCAGATCCGTTGCCAGGCTTTGCAATTGATGCCACACCCGGTCGGCCTGCTCGTCGAGCGTGAGCACCGCCGGTGGGAGCCGCCCGGTCAGGCCCAGCCGCCGCCGCTGCTCGTGCGTGAAGCCCACTCCACGGTTCAGACTCGGCGAGGACAGCGCCGCCGGGATCTTCGGCGCGTGCGGGTCGCTCATCGCAAATCTCCGTCCGTGACTCGGTCCCTTACGGCAACCGTAGCGTCGATCGCGGTGATCGCATCTTGAACGGCATTCGCGGCGCCGGGCGCGCGGGTCAAGCCAGCAGAGGTTGCAGTGCCTGTCGCAGGTCGGTGGCCTTGGGGACGCCCGCGGTGCGGTACCGCTGCCGGCCGTCGGCGTCGAAGATGAACGTGGTAGGCAGTGACAACACCGAAAGTCGCTTGGCGGCGGCAGGATTGGCGTCAATGTCGATTTCGAGATGCGTCACGTCGGGGAGATCGCCGCACACTTGCTGAACCACGCGACGCACCGAAGCGCACGGACCGCACCATGCTGCGGTGAAATGGACGACGGTCGGACCCGCCTCGGACAAGCCGAGATCTGCCGCGTCCTGTGTAGGTCCGAGACTCGTCTCGCGAAGTACCCCGGACCGTCGATTGATCATCGCTCCTGCCGCAGTGGCGGCCCCCAGCGCAGCGATCAGCGCCGTCGCTGCGATCACAAGAGTGCTCACTGGGTCCTCAGATAGAAAAGTCTTCGCCGTGCCACACCCCGGCTTCGGGTGGCCGGATGACGCTTGCGGATTCTTGCCCGTCGTTGGAAGCCTCGAGCTTGGCGACCCGGGTGAGGAGGGACTGGAGGCTGACGCCCACGAGGTCGGGCATCATCGAGTCGTCCGGGCTGTTTCGGCCGTGGCGACTGATGACCTGGCCGGGAACCCCGATGACCACGGCGCTCGACGGAACCTCTTTGACTACGACAGCGTTGGCGCCGATCCGGCTGTCATCGCCGATTTTGATCGCTCCGAGCACCTTGGCGCCGGCGCCGATGGTCACCCGGTCACCGATGGTCGGGTGGCGCTTCCCGGTGTCCCGTCCGCTGCCGCCGAGCGTGACGCCGTGGTAGATCGTCACGTCCTCGCCGACTTCGGCCGTCTCGCCGATCACCACTCCGGTGGCGTGGTCGATGAAGAGGCCCGCTCCGAGCACGGCGCCGGGGTGGATGTCGACCCCGGTCAGGATGCGGGTGACCTCGTTGAGTATCCGCGCGGCCAGCCGGGCGCCGCGGTTCCACAGCCAGTGGCTGATCCGGTGGCCCCAGATGGCATGCACACCCGGGTAGGCGAAGATCACCTGCAGCGTGGTCGGGGCAGCGGGGTCGCGCTCCCTGGCGGCCCGGATGTCGCGGCGTACGGCGTCGAGCATGGTTAACCCGCCAGGTCGGCGAACAACGGCGTGCTGAGATACCGCTCGCCGAAATCAGGTAGCACGACGACGACAAGCTTTCCGGCGTTTTCCGGTCGGCGGGCCACCTGCAGGGCGCCGACCACCGCGGCACCCGACGAGATGCCGACCAGCAAGCCTTCCTCTCGTGCCAGCCGACGTGCCACGTCCATGGCCTCCTCGTTGCCGACGGTGATGACCTCGTCGACGAGCTCCATGTCGAGCACGGGGGGCACGAATCCGGCGCCCAGACCCTGGATGGGGTGAGGACCTTTCTGTCCACCCGAGAGCACCGGCGACGCTGCCGGCTCCACGGCGACGAACTGCACCGACGGCTTGCGTTCCTTGATGACCTCGGCGACCCCCGTGATGGTGCCGCCGGTGCCCACGCCGGCCACGAAGATGTCCACCTTGCCATCGGTGTCGCGCCACACCTCTTCGGCGGTGGTCTTGCGGTGGATCTCCCTATTCACGGGGTTTTCGAACTGTTGGGGCACCCAATACCGTTGGTCGCTCTTGGCCAGCTCCTCGGCTTTGGCGATGGCGCCCGGCATGCCCTCGGCGCCCGGCGTCAGGACGATCTCGGCGCCCAAGGCACGCAGCAGCATCCGCCGCTCCATGCTCATGGTCTCCGGCATGACCAACACACAGCGGTAGCCACGGGCGGCGGCCACCAGCGCCAGGGCGATGCCGGTGTTACCGCTCGTCGGTTCGAGGATGATCGTGTCGGGCTTGATCAGGCCCGCTTGCTCGGCCGCGTCGATCATCGCGACCCCGATGCGGTCCTTGACGCTGTTTCCCGGGTTGAAGAACTCCAGCTTGGCTACGACGTCGGCGGCCGCCCCGTCGGTGACCCGGTTCAGCCGGACCAGCGGAGTGTTCCCAATAAGTTGTGTGACGTTATCTGCGATGCTCATCTGTCTTCCTCAGGCATGTTGGTTCAAGCTTCGTCGGCCTACCAGGCGATGTCGAATTCGATCGCGACGCGGGTGCATATGGGCAATATGGTCATCGGCGGGGTGATCCTTCTGAGATTGACTAACGCTTAGACGCGGCCACTGGGTGCTACCTGTGCGAGCGGCCCGCAAACCTGGAGGAAACGCGAGGGTTTCTGCGGCGTCAGAGAATCAACAACAACGACAACAGCAGTGCACGGCGGTGCGGCACGTAAGGACAAGGCACGGCTGGGTGGCCTGTTGCATAACGCCCACTATAGGACATTCGACAATTTCGCCGGTTGAGCTCATCGTTTGCTGAGTACCCGCGGCCGTTTCACCCCGCCGGCGGGGCCGCAATCGAGCCGAAGGCTTCTTCGGGCACAAGCAAGTCCCAGGGTCAGGTTGGGAGGCCGAGCTTCGCGGCGTCGGCCCTGTATCGATCCACCCACTCATCGGAGCGCTGGTCGGCCTGACGTTCCAAGACCGGCTCGGGCGCCAGCCGCGGGTCGAGCCCCAACCCCTCAAGGATGGCGGCCACCACCTGAGTCAGGTTGCGCCACAACACCGGATACGGAATCTCCATCGGCCTGACGTCTTCCTCGGCGAACCAATTCCGCCAGCCCTCGTTCTGGGCACGCAGCATGGTGACGACGTGCGCGATCGCGCCGGCGTGATAGGTAGCGCGCGCATCGCGAGTCGGGTCGGGTCGTCCTCGCCACACCCGCGTCTGCACCGCCCGCCAGAACGACACGGCCTGCGAAATCACGTCGGGGCGGTACACATAGATGAACAGCGGCTCTTCACCCACCACGTCGGTGATCGCGGCCAGCAGCCCGTCACCGCTGCGATTCGGCAGATTCTTCGCGCGGTTCAACAAGAGCGGCGTCTGGTTCCACATCAACTTGCCGCCCCATATCCCGTTCGGCGTCCTGCCGACCGTGCGGATGTAGTCGCGCCAGATCTCGGGCGGCGCGAGGTCCGGCGTCCCGGCATCGAGCGGGTCGAGCAGTTGCAGGATCGACTCGTCCTCCACGCCGGCGAACCACTCGCGTGGCTGCGGCGCCTGGCTGGTGGCCGGCAGGTACTGAAAGAACTCCTGTGGTTCGCCGGCGACCCCCGTCGCGCGCAGCGACTCGACCAGCAGTGTGCTGCCGCTCCGCTGGGATGCCAGCACCAGGTAGGAGGACGGATTATCAGCCACGCAGCAAGCCTATCCGGCAGCAATTGCTTTCGCAGGTAATAGTTTTACGCTCGTGTTGAACTTAATTGTTGAAGTGAAATGTATTGCGAATCCGCGATGACTACCGGAGTTAGACGCTTCCGTCGTCGACGAAATCTTCGCAGGCGCACCACTGGCCCCTGTCCTGCAACCTTCGCCGAAGTTGCGTGCCGCGCTTGAGCATCAGGTGCTGGGTGTAGACCTTGTCGCGCTGCTGTGGCGAGAAGGCCAAGTCCAAGTTGATCGGCAGCCCGGCCCAGTCGACCCGGTCGTCGAGCTGCTCATCGTCCACGGTGCCGCGCCTCAGCCGGCACTGCAACGGGCAGACAGCCCGCACGTTGTCCTTGAGGGGCCCGTCAAAGTCCAGAGCCACGCCTACGTCCCTCCTCGACGCAACCAATGACTGAATGTTGCAGCGAGGTTGTTTCAGCGACAGGCGCGCGACGTTTCCGTCGTATTACGAGTCGCGCAACCCGGGAGGCTTAGTAGACGTCGCGGTGATAGCGCTTGTCGGCGCTCAGCGACCGGACATACTGCTTCGCCCCGTCGGGATCGAGGTTCCCGTGTTCGGCCGCGATTTCGCAGAGCGCACGGTCGACGTCCTTGGCCATGGGGTCCGCGGTACCGCAGACGTAGAGCTGGGCGCCGTCCTGCAGCCAGCGCCACAGCTCGGCCCCACGCTTGCGCATCAGATGCTGCACGTAGACCTTCTGCTGCTGGTCCCGCGAGAACGCGAGGTCCAACTCGGTGAGGAACCCGTCGGCAAGCATCTTTTCGAGTTCGTCGCGGTAGTAGTAGTCGGTGGCGGCGTGCTGCTCGCCGAAGAACAGCCAGTTGGGTCCGGTGTGCCCGAGCGCGCGACGCTCCTGCAGGAACCCGCGGAAGGGCGCGATTCCGGTGCCGGGACCGATCATGATCATCGGCGTGTGCGACTCGCTGGGTGGCCGGAAGTTGCTCGACGGCTGCAGGTAGACGGCGACGCGATCACCGGGTGAGCGGTCGGCCAGGTAGGTCGAGCACACCCCACGGCGCGGGATGCCCTGAAAGTTGTAACGCACCGGCGAGACGGTCAGGTGAACTTCCCCGGGGCATTCTTTGGGGCTCGACGAGATCGAGTACAGCCGCGGCTGAAGGCGTTTGAGCACCCGCAGCCACTCGTGGGCCGACGCCCAGACCGGGTGCTGTGCCAGCAGGTCGATGGACTGGCGCCCCCACGACCAATCCGACAGTGCGCGCTTGTTTTCGGGCTTCAGCAGCTCGGCGAGCGTCGAGTCGCCGGTGCGCTCCTGCACGAACCGCACCAGGTCCCGGCTGATGTGGGCGATCTCGATGCGCTCGGTGAGTGCGGAGCGCAGCGACATCAGACCCTGCTCGCCGACCTCGACGGGCGTCTGCCCGTCCAGTCCGGTAACCGCGAGCCACTCGTCGACCAACCGGTCGCTATTGCGGGGCCACACCCCGAGCGCGTCACCGGCCTCGTAGCTCACGGTTTCTTCCGGCAGGCTGAAAACCAAATGCCGCACGTCTTTTGTCGACTTCGGCTGACTCAACACGGTGTTGCGGACGATGCCGGTGATCAGGGGGCGTTTCTTGGTGTACCCGACCGTTCCGGACCCGTTGGCCGGTCGAACCGGCGCGCCAATCGGGGCGGTGGCCGCCGCACCGCCATCCCGGCCCACCGGCGCGGGGGCGCGCGACAGCTCCTGCAGGACACCGCTCAGCCACTTGCCCGCGGCGTCGTCGTAGTCCGGTTCGCAGTCGACCCGGTCGACGATGCGGGTCGCCCCCAACTCAGCCAGACGCTCGTCGAGTTTGCGGCCATGGCCGCAGAAGTCGTCGTAGTTGGAGTCGCCGAGCGCGAGGACGGCGTAGCGGGTGCCGGTGAATTTCGTTGCACCGTCGGTTGTCAGCGCGCGCCAGAAGCCAGCCCCATTGTCCGGTGGGTCACCGTCACCGGTGGTGCTGGTGATCAGCAGCAACTCCCGAGTCGTCGCCAGTTCACCCACCGGGAAGTCGTCCATGGCGCGCAACGAGACCGGCACGTCGGCGTTGCCCAGTCGGGCGGCGACATCGGCGGCGAGCTCTTCGGCGTTCCCGGTTTGCGATGCCCACAGCACCACGACGGGTGCCCGTTTGGCGGGCTTGGCCTCGGGTGGCTGGATCGTCGGTTCCTTGACCGCCGGCGCCGGCGTCGGCGTGGCTCCTTCGCGCGAGAACAGGCCCGCGAGCAGGCCATCCACCCACAGCCGGGTGCCGGGGTCGAACGGAGCGCTTTGCGGCAGGGTCGGCACCCCGGCGGTGCGCCGGCCCGCATCCGACCGAAGTGCGGTCAACATCCCGGCAAGGTACGAGCGGCCGAGCTCGTCGAACGCCGGCGCGGGTTTGGTTGCGACGCCGAGCAAGTCGGCGAGGGCGTCGACCTGTGACGCGCTGATTTCCCGCACCTCGGTGGAAGCGAGTTCTGGTGTATCGGTGCTCGGATCTGCCGGGGCGACGGAAACTTTCGCCAACGTGACCGCGCACGCCTTGAATTCCGGTTGGTTCGAGATCGGGTCCACCGCGTCGTTGGTGACCGCGTTGATCGCCAGGTATTCGCCGAACACGTCGTTCCAATGGAAGGGGGCGAAGCAGTTACCGATGCGCACCCGGTCGCTGATCACGGCGGGCAGCACGGCGCGGCCGCGGCGGGACGCGATTTCTATCGCGTCGCCGTCGGTGATCTGCAGCAGGGCGGCGTCGTCCGGGTGGATTTCCACGAACGGCCCGGGATTGAGCTTGTTGAGCTTGGCGACCTTGCCGGTCTTGGTCATCGTGTGCCACTGGTGTGGTAGGCGACCGGTGTTCAGCAGGAACGGGTAGTCGTTGTCCGGCATTTCCTCGGGCGGGAGGTGTGGGCGGGCGAAGAACACCGCACGACCGTTCGCGGTGGGGAACGCCAACCGGGGAGCGCTGCCATCCTCGCGGACCAGCCGGGCCTGGCTGACACCGTCGTTGAGGTAGCGAATGGGGCTGCGGTCGCCCGTGCTCTCGGGCGCGCACGGCCACTGCAGCGGGCCCTGACGCAGCCGGTCGTAGCTGACGCCGCGCAAATCGTAGCCGGTCTTCGGGTTCGAGAACCGCTTGATCTCCTCGAAGATCTCTTCGGCGGAGCCGTAGCTGAAAGCGTCCGAAAAGCCCATCTCGCAGGCGATCCGGGCGATGATCTGCCAGTCGGGCATCGCGTCACCCGGTGCGGTGACGGCCGGCTGGAACAGCGTCAGGTTGCGCTCGGAATTGACCATCACGCCCTCGGCCTCCGACCACAGGGCCGCCGGCAGCAGCACATCGGCGTATTCGTTGGTCTCCGTTTCGAGAAAGGCGTCCTGGGTGATGACCAACTCGGCACGCTCCAGACCGGCCAGCACGGTCCTCCGATTAGCAACGGAAGCAACGGGATTGGTGCACACGATCCAGCACGACTTGATTTCACCGCTGGCCATCCGGGCGAACATGTCGATCGTGCCGGTGCCGACCTCGTTGCGGAGTGTTCCGTGGGGGATACCCCACTGGTCTTCGGTGAAGGCGCGGTCCTCCGCGGATAAGACCGAGCGCTGCCCCGGCAGTCCCGGCCCCATGTAACCCATTTCGCGGCCGCCCATCGCGTTGGGTTGTCCGGTGAGCGAGAAGGGTCCGCTGCCGGGTTTGCAGATCGCACCGGTGGCCAGGTGCAGGTTGCACAGTGCGTTGGTGTTCCAGGTGCCGTGCGTGCTCTGGTTGAGGCCCATGGTCCAGCAGCTCACGAAATTCTCGGCCTCGCCGATCATCCGGGCCGCCGCGCGGATGTGTTCTTCGGGAATCCCGGTGATCTCGCTGACCTTGTCGGGGGTGTACTGCTCCAGGAAGCCGGGCATCGCCTCCCACCCCTCGGTGAACTCGGCGATGAAGTCGGGATCGGTGTGCCCGTTTTCAATGATCTGCTGCAGTAACCCGTTGAGCAGTGCGAGATCGGAACCGGGGGAGATCTGCAGGAACAGGTCGGCCTTGTCGGCGGTCGCGGTGCGGCGCGGATCAACGACGATGAGTTTTGCGCCGGCCTTGACGCGGTCCATCATCCGCAAGAACAGGATGGGGTGGCAGTCGGCCATGTTGGCGCCGATGACGAAGAAGACGTCGGCGTGTTCGAAGTCTTGGTAAGAGCCGGGTGGTCCGTCGGCACCCAGTGAGAGCTTGTAGCCGGAACCGGCGCTGGCCATGCACAGCCGCGAGTTCGACTCGATCTGGTTGGTGCCGATGAAGCCCTTGGTGAGCTTGTTCGCCAGGTACTGCGCCTCGATGGACATCTGGCCCGACACGTACATCGCGAACGAATCCGGGCCGTACGTGTCGATGATCGCCCGTAACCGGTTCGCGCACTGGGCGATAGCCCGGTCGATATCGACGGGCTCGACGGGCTCACCGCGGTCGGTGCGTACGTGTGCGGATTCCATCCGCCCAGGCGCGCCGAGCAAGTCGGAAGTGGTGGCACCCTTGGTGCACAGCCGACCGAAGTTGGCTGGATGTTCTTTGTTTCCAATCGACTTCGCGATGTGACGGCGACCGCTCGCGGGATCGGTTGTGACCTGCAACACCATCCCGCAGCCGACGCCGCAGTATGCGCACATGGTGTTCACGGCATCGTGCTGTGACGCCATGGACTCCCTGGTCACGCACTTCCTCCTTTGAGCGCAACGGGCTTACGTTGAATGGTGCGACGAGGATGTTTCGGCACCGGATATCCGGAGTTTCCCCCGCTTTACGGCTTCCTCTCACCGGCGAAAGCGCCCGCGTGATGTCTTGGAAAAGCCGCATCCCCCGAGGTCAGGGTGGGTCATCGTCGACCCGCCGACTCCGCTCAAGGCTACCGGTGGGGCCGGGCGGTTTACCTGTCAGAACGGGGTCTCCGACCAAACAAATGGGACATTCACAGCCTTCGCTAAGCTCACCGAGTGCGTCGGCTGATTGTGATCCTGCTGATCCTGCTGGCCTCCGGTTGCGGCGGGAAGCAAGCCGGTTCGCCGCCGGTGTCAGCCGATAAGTGCAAGGATTCCGATGGACCGACACCCGCCACGGTGCAGCGGGCCATCGCCTCGGTTCCGATCACCGTCCCCGGTACGACTTGGGTGGAAATCGCTCGCGGACATGCCAAGAAGTGCCGCTTGTACTGGGTGCAGATCATCCCGACGATTGCCAGTGAATCCACCGGGCAGCAGCTGCTGTTCTTCGATCACAACACCCCGCTGGGTACACCGACCCCAAATCCCAAGCCGTACATCACCGTTCTGCCGCCATCCGATGACGCCGTCGCGGTCCAGTACCAATGGTTGAAGGGCAACGATCAGCCGTGCTGTCCCACCGGCGTTGGCACGGTGAAGTTCGAGATCGGCCCGGACGGCAAGCTGAAGGCGCTCGGCAAAATCCCGAATCAATAGCGTTGCGTTACAACGCGATCAAGTGGCCCGTCAGTTCGTGATCGCGTCCGCCAAGTTTTCCGGGTGCAGCATCTCGGCGTAGCGCAGTTGCTCCGGAATCCCGAAGCCGTCGACGAGCGTTTCGGCGTGCGGGCGCAGCGCGCGGCACCGATCGTTGATACCCCGGGTGACGGCCTTGGCCCGCTCGGTGGACAGGTAGCGATGCTCGATGTACCAGGCCTTGTCGTCCTCGATCACCGACAGCGCGTACAGATCACACAGGATGCCCAGGAGTTCGCGGGCCTCCTCGTGCGGGCAGGCATCGATGCCGGCGACGAACGCTTCGAGCACCACCCGGTCGATGTGCGCGGAAGCGGCGTGCAACACGTGATCCTGCACCGCGTTGAAGGCGTCGAACTCCGACATCTCCTTGGATTTGGCCTGCAGCCGACGAGCGACGGACGCGATCAGATATTCCTCCCGGTCCTCGAACATCTTGATCTGCGTGCCGCGGTTGAAAAGGCTGCCCTCTTCCTCGCTGTCCTGTCGGGAGTCCACGATGGTTTGGATAATCGTCTCGGCGGCAGTGCGTTTGACGACGCGCTCGCCGACGGTGTTGGCGGCGAACCGCACCCATTCGACCGGGCTCATGCTGCGGATGTCGTCGGCGTAAGCGGTCAGCAGCTCCTTGGCCACCAATTGCGTCAGCACGTGGTTGTCGCCCTCGAATGTGGTGAAGACGTCGGTGTCGCCGCGCAGCGCGATCAACCGGTTCTCGGCCATGTAGCCCGCGCCACCGCAAGCCTCCCGCGCCTCCTGAATCGCCCGGGACGCATGCCAGGTGTTGGCCGCCTTCAGCCCGGCGGCGCGCGCCTCCAATTCGCGCTGCTCGTCGGCGTCGACGGCGTCCGCGGTCTGGATGTCGTGGCATTTACCGACCAGCTCGTTCTGGGCGAACTGCAACGCGTATGACTTTGCGATCAAAGGGAACAACCGGCGCTGATGCACCAGATAGTCCATGATCAGCACCTCGGACTCGTCATCCGGTGCGCTGAATTGCTTGCGCTGCAACGCGTATCGCGTGGCGATGTCCAGCGCGACGCGACCCGCGGCGCCCGCGCTGCCGCCCACCGTGATCCGTCCGCGGACCAACGTGCCCAGCATGGTGAAGAATCGGCGGTTCGGATTCTCGATCGGCGAGCTGTAGGTGCCGTCCGGCGCCACGTCGCCGTATTTGTTCAACAGGTTCACCCGCGGGACGCGTACGTGGTCGAACATGATGCGGCCGTTGTCGACTCCGGGCAGGCCGCCCTTGTATTCACAGTCCGAGGTGGTCACCCCGGGCAGGTCGTTGCCGTCCGCGTCGCGGATCGGCACCATCAGGCAGTGCACGCCGTGGTGCAGCGGTTTGCCGTCCTCGTGCGTGATCAGTTGGGCGAATACCGCTGCCATGGTGGCTGTTTCGGCCGCGCCGCCGATGTAGTCCTTGCGCGCCGTCGGCGTGGGGGAGTCGATGACGAACTCTTCGGTCTCGGGGTCGTAGGTCGCAGTGGTCTCCAGCGACTGGACGTCGCTGCCGTGCCCGGTCTCGGTCATCGCGAAACAGCCCCGCAACTCGAGGCTGATGATCTTCTTCACGTACGCCTCGTGATGACGCTCGGTGCCCAGGTTCTCCACGGCGCCGCCGAATAGGCCCCACTGGACACCGGCCTTCACCATCAACGACAGGTCCGACATCGCGAGCATCTCGATCATCGTGATCGCCGCGCCGATGTCGCCGGTGCCGCCATGCTCCTTGCGGAAGTTGTCGGCCGCGGCACCGAACGCGGCCATGATCCGCATCTGCTCGGCCACCTTGGTGCGCGCGATCACCGTGTTCGGGGTGTAGTGCGGCCGGAACAGGTCCTCGCTCATGGTGGATCGCAGCTGGTTTCTCGTGTCCCGCCAACGCCCGTCGAGGGCGTTGCGCAGCTGCTCGGCAATGGTTGCGGTGTCTGACGCCATAACCCGACCGTATCCTGCGGTTCCCGCCGCGGGAATAACGACATGATGCCGATTGGTGATTTCGCCGAGCGTGCGTCCAGGGCGAGGTCGAGGCCTGATTCTCGCGCCGAGTGCACGCTCGGCGATACGTTCTCGGTATGTGCCGTCTACGGGTGGCGTTCGTGTGCCTCGTCGTCTTGCTGGGGGGATGCGCGCCCGCGCGCCCGCCCGCTCCGGCGCCCGCGCCGCGTCCGATGCTCACTTACCTCGGTCAGTCTCGGGTCCCGTTCAACGCCACCTTCGACGGCACCGTCATCGGCGGCCTGTCGGCGCTCAGCTATGACCCGGGCCGTCAGCTGTATTACGTCATCAGCGACGATCGCTCCGAGAAGAACCCGGCCCGCTTTTACAGCGTGCAATTGTCCTTGTCGGACAGCGGAATCGACAACGTCGCCTTCACCGGCACCCGCCCGCTGCTGGACCGGTCCGGCCAGCCGTTCCCGCCGCTCAGGCCGGACGCCACGCCGCCCGTTATTCCCCCCGACCCCGAGGGCATCGCCTTCGATCCCGGCCGGCAACGGCTGTATTGGTCCTCCGAAGGCGAGCGGCGCACCGCGGGACCGTTGCTGCTCGACCCGTGGGTTCGATCGGCCGGGCTCGACGGTGCCTACCTCGGCCAGTTCACGCTGCCGGCCAACTTGGCGATGTCCGCGCAGCCCACGGGCCCGCGCCGGAACAAGGCGCTGGAGGGATTGGCGCTGACGCCCGACGGCCAAACGCTGTTCGCCGCGATGGAGGACCCCGGATACAACGACGGGCCGGTCAGCGACGACGGCCACCGCGTACTCACCCGGGTCACCAAGTTCGACGTCGCCTCCGGGGCGCCTACCGCGCAGTACGCCTACCCGATGGAGCCGCCCGCACCGCCCGCGGACGTCAACGGCCTCTCCGACCTGGTCGCGCTGTCGGACACGACGTTTCTGATGATCGAACGATCCTCCGCCATGCCGCCGACCGTGCGGATCTACCGGGCCGAGATCGGCGCGGCGACCGACGTTTTGGCCACCCCATCGATGAAGGACGCGGCCGTGACCCCGATGAGCAAGACTTTGGCGGTCGACTTGTCCGCCACGCCCGCACTGTCCCCCCTCGATAATGTCGAGGGCATCACGCTGGGGCCGAAGCTGCCCGATGGTCGTCAGTCGGTGGTGCTGGTCAGCGACAACAACTTCTCACCGAGTCAGGTCACTCAGTTCCTGTTGTTCGCGATGTGACGGCTTAGGAGCCGCGTGGAGGACCGGCCTCAGCCGGTAGAGGGTGAAGCCCGCGGCCGCGACGCCGAAGAGCATCAGCATCGTCATGTCGAACACCCACCAGCCGCTGTAGTGGGTCCACATCTGCGAGTTGGCGGCCAGCGCGTCGACCCTGCGCAGGTCAACGGTGGACGCCGACGCGGCGAAGCCCCACTGGGCCGGGACGAACCAGGAGACCTGCTGGAAGCCCCATTTGCTCACCAGCTGAACGAGGCTTCCGTTGAACAGCGCGGACGCCAGGACCACCGGCAGCAGCAGGGGCAACACCTCACGCAGCGACGTCCCCAGCGCCGACAACGCGAGCCCGACCACCGCGGACACGATGGCCGTCACCGCCACGCTCGCATACAGCTCGACCGTGGCGTTGTGCAGCAAAGCGGCGCCACGCGCGGGTCCGCCCCTGTCGGCGACGACGATGGCGAACACGATGGCCGTCAGGACGGCCGCGGCCAGGCCGAACACCAGGATCTTGGCGGCCAGGTAGGCCGCGGTCGACAGCCCGAGAGCCTGCTCGCGCCGGAAGATGCGCTGCTCGCGCGCCACAACCCGGATGGTCAGCGCGGTGCCGATGATCACCGCGGCGACGTTGAGCGCGGCCAGGATCTCGATGGCCTCGTGCGGGTGAGTGCTGCCCGGCCCGGGCCGGGCGAGCCCCGAACCGCCCGGTATCAGCAGGGTCAAACCCGCCAGCACGAACGGCAAGATCGCCAAGAGCACGAGATAGAGACGGTCGGCGAAAATCAGCCGGGCATCGCGGCGGGCCAGCAGCCGGATCTGCCGCGCCATGCGGGGCTCGGCGGGGGGCGGCGACGGGGCGGTGACCTCCGGCGGCGCCGTCAACGCCGATGCCGGGGGCCGGTCGCGGAAGGCGCGGTGGGTCCCCTCGGGGTCGGCGCTCACCCGCTCGAGCACCTCCGACCAGTCAGCGGTGCCCAACGCGGACTCGATCTGCAGGGGCGGCCCCAGGAAGGCCGGCGTCCCGGCTGAGGTGAGAACCAGCACCTGGTCGCACAGGTTGAGGTTCGTCACCGACGTCTGCGACGACACGGCCGCCACGACGACGCAGCCGATGTCGGCCTGGCGCCGCAGCATTGCCATCACGTGGCGTTGCTGCTCCGCGTCCAGACCGGCGCTCGGCTCGTCGACGACGAGCAGTGTCGGCCGGGCGATGAGCTCGACCGCCAGCGCGGCGCACCGGCGCACCTGGGGCGACAGCTTGCCGATCCGGCTGGATTCGTATGGTGTCAGCTCGAGCTCCTCGAGAACCTGGCTGACCACGCGGTGGCGTTGCTCGGGTGAAATGTCGTGCGGCAGGCGAATTTCGGCGGCGTATCTAAGGGCCTGGGCGACGGTGAGCTGGCGGTGCAGGCGGTCCTCGGACGAGACGATGCCAATGCGGGTGCGCATGGACGCCGGCTCGGCGTGCACGTCGTGGCCGTCGACGGTCACCCGCCCGGAGCTGAGTTGCCTGGTGCCTGCGAGCAGCCCGAGCAGCGCGGAGTTGCGTGCCGCCGACGGCCCGACGACCGCGGTGAATGTGCCCGGACGCGCCGCGAAGGAGATGTCCGAGAGGATCTCGCGTCCGTCGATGGCGAGACCCAG
>NZ_LZII01000018.1:0-4069 GCF_001667425.1 Mycobacterium sp. 852002-51613_SCH5001154
GCTGATTATCGGGGGGCGCGGGTGGCCGTGGAGTGGCCCGCGCAGTTGCAGCAGCGGGTGCGTGAGGTGGCCGGTGAGCATAATGCGACCAGCTTCATGGTGGTACAGGCGGCGTTGGCGGTGGTGTTGGCCAAGCTGGGCGCGACTTCGGATGTGGCGGTGGGTTTTCCGATCGCCGGGCGTCGTGATCCCGCGCTGGACGAGTTGGTCGGCTTCTTCGTCAACACGTTGGTATTGCGCACCGACTTGGGTGGAAATCCGACCGTGGCTGAGCTTTTCACTCAGGTGCAGCAGCGCAGCCTGGCCGCCTACGAACATCAGGATGTGCCCTTCGAAGTCCTCGTGGAGCGGTTGCATCCCGCCCGCAGCCTCAGCCACCACCCCCTCATCCAGGTAGTCCTGGCTTGGCAGAATTTGCCCTGGCAGCACAACGGCCCCGCCGCCGGGCTGACCCTGGGCGACGTGCGCGTCACGCCGGTTCCGGTCGACCCCCAGGTCGCCCGCATGGATCTGGTGTTCTCGCTGGCCGAACGCTGGACCGAGGACGGCCAGCCCGCCGGCATCGGCGGAGCGGTGGAATTCCGCACCGACGTGTACAACGCCGCCAGCGTCGAGGCGCTGATCGACCAATTCCGCCGGGTCCTGGTGGCAATCACGGATGATCCGGCGCGGCGCCTCTCGTCGATCGATGTGCTCGATGAGAAGGAACACGCCCGGCTCGAGGTCATCGGCAACCGCGCGGTGCTGAGCCGGCCCGCGTCCTCGGGGATCTCGATCCCGGAGATGTTCGCCGCCCAGGTGGACCGCGCCCCGGACGCGGTGGCCATCACTTGCGGCGGCCGTTCGTGGACCTATGCCGAGGTCGACGAGTACTCGAATCGGCTGGCGCACCTGCTGGTGAGCCGGGGCGCCGGGCCGGGGGAGCGCGTCGCGGTGCTGTTCTCCCGGACGGCCGAGGCCGTCATCGCGATACTGGCGGTGCTCAAGACCGGGGCGGCCTACCTGCCCATCGACTCGGGGCTGCCGGCGGCGCGGATCGAGTTCATGCTCACCGATGCCGCCCCGATCGTCGCCGTCACCGCCGCCGACGTGCGGTCGCGGCTCAAAGGCCCGGACGTGGACGTCATCGACATCGGCGACCCCGCCATCGACACTCGACCGAGCGACGGGTTGCCGGCGCCCGCTGCGGAGAACGTCGCCTACATCATCTATACGTCCGGTACGACCGGCACCCCGAAGGGTGTGGCGGTGCCGCACCGCAACGTCACCGAGCTGCTGGAGTCCGTGAACCGCGAGCTGGCACTCGGGCAGGTGTGGACGCAATGCCACTCGCTGGCATTCGACTTCTCGATCTGGGAAATCTTCGGGTCGCTGTTGTACGGCGGCCGGCTGGTCATCGTGCCCGACTCCGTCGTCCGCTCACCAAAAGACCTGCACGCCATGCTGATTCGCGAACAGGTCAGCGTGCTCAGCCAGACGCCGTCCGCGTTCTATGTCCTGCAGACCGCGGATTCGCTCGCCCCCGAGCTGGGCCAACAGCTCAAGCTGCAGACGGTGGTGTTCGGTGGTGAGGCGCTCGAGCCGCATCGGTTGGGCAAGTGGTTGCACAACCACCCGGGTCTGCCGCGGTTGATCAACATGTATGGGATCACCGAGACCACGGTGCACGCCTCCTTCCGCGAGATCGTCGATGGTGATGTCGACACCAACGCCAGCCCGATCGGCTTGCCGCTGGCGCATCTTGGCTTTTTCGTGCTGGACGGGTGGTTGCGGCCGGTGCCCGAGGGCGTGGTCGGTGAGCTGTACGTGGCCGGGCGCGGTCTGGCGCATGGGTATGTGGGCCGGCCGGGGCTGTCCGCGACGCGGTTCGTGGCGTGCCCGTTCGGCTCAGCCGGGGCGCCTGGACAACGCATGTATCGCACCGGCGACCTGGTCCGCTGGGGCGCCGATGGCCAGCTACAGTACATGGGCCGCGCCGACGAGCAGGTCAAGATCCGCGGCTACCGCATCGAGCTGAGCGAAATCCGCACGGCGCTAACCGGTTTGGCCGGGGTGGCACAGGCAGCGGTGGTCGTGCGGGAGGATCGCCCCGGCGATAAGCGCCTCGTCGCCTACATCACCGGGAAAGCCGAGCCCGCCCGCCTCCGCGCGCAGCTGGCCGACCGGCTGCCCAACTATATGGTCCCGGCGGCGATTGTCGCGCTGGACCAACTGCCGCTGACCGTCAACGGCAAGCTCGACACCCGCGCCCTACCGGCGCCCGACTACCGGGAGAGCGGCGAATACCGCCCTCCGGCAACCCCGGTCGAGGAAATGCTGTCCGGCATTTATGCCCGGGTGTTGGGACTGGAGCGCGTCGGGGTCGACGACTCCTTCTTCGATCTGGGCGGGGATTCGTTGTCGGCCATGCGTTTGGTTGCGGCAGTCAATGCCGCGCTTGATGCCGACCTCGTGGTGCGAACCTTGTTCGAGGCGCCGACGATTCGCCAATTGGGCCCACGTCTCGGTGCGGGCGACGAGCGACCGGCGCGGGTGGTGGCCGGTGCGCGGCCGGCGGTGCTGCCGTTGTCATTCGCTCAGAACCGGCTGTGGTTCACCGATCAACTGCAGGGACCGTCGCCGGTCTACAACATGGCCGCGGCCATGCGGCTGGACGGGCACCTGGATGTCGAGGCACTCGCGGCGGCACTGGGCGATGTGGTGGCCCGACACGAAAGTTTGCGCACGGTGTTCGTCGCGCCGAGGGGAACACCCCGGCAGGTGGTTGTCCCCGCCGATCGGGCCGACTTCGGTTGGCAGGTGGTGGACGCCGGCGATTGGTCGGCCAGCCGCCTCGAGCAGGCCATCGAATCAGTGGCGCGCCATTCGTTCGATCTGGGAACCGAAATTCCCCTGCGTGCTGAGCTTTTCAGGGTCACCGAGAACCGGCATGTGCTCGTGGCGGTCGCCCACCATATCGCCGCAGATGGGTGGTCCCTGACGCCGCTGGTCCGCGACCTCGGCGTGGCCTATGCCAGCCGGTCTGCGGACAAGGCGCCGGAATGGGCGCCGCTGGCGGTGCAGTACGTCGACTACACGCTCTGGCAGCAGGCCCGGTTGGGGGATCTGGACGATCCCGACAGTCCTGTCGCGGGGCAGCTGCGGTATTGGCAGCAGACCTTGGCCGACATGCCCGGGCATCTCGCACTGCCCACCGACCGGCCCTACCCATCGGTGGCCGACCATCACGGGTCCAGCGTGGCCGTGGAGTGGCCGGCGGAGTTGCAGCATCGGGTCCGCGCGGTAGCTCGCGAGCACAATGCGACGAGCTTCATGGTGATTCAGGCCGCCTTGACGGTGTTGCTGGCCAAGGTCAGCGCGACTTCGGATGTGGCCGTGGGCTTTCCGATCGCCGGCCGTCAGGACCCGGCGCTGGATGAGCTGGTGGGCTTCTTCGTCAACACCCTGGTACTCCGGGTCGACCTCGCCGGAAATCCCACCCTCGCGGAGGTGTTGGCTCAGGTGCGGCGGCGCAGCCTCGCCGCCTACGAGCACCAAGATGTGCCCTTCGAAGCGCTGGTGGACCGGCTCAACCCCACGCGCAGCCTGACCCATCACCCGTTGGTCCAAGTGATGTTGACCTGGCAGAACAACAGCCCCGCCGAACTGAGCTTGGGCGATCTGCACGTCACCGCGCTGCCACTGAACACCCACACCGCCCGCATGGATTTGGTGTTTTCGTTGGCCGAACGTTGGACCGAGGACGGCCAGCCCGACGGCATCGGCGGGACGGTGGAGTTCCGCACCGATGTGTTCGACGCCGACACCATCGAGACATTGATCGATCGCTTCCAGCGGGTGCTGGTCTCGTTGACGACCGATACGGCCCGACCGCTGTCGGCGATCGACGTGCTCGGTGCCGGCGAACACCGCAGGCTCGACGAGATCGCCAACCGCGCTGTCCTGTCCCGGTCGTGGGTGCCGGTGTCGATTCCGGGGTTGTTTGCGGCGCGGGTGGTGCGTGCGCCGGGGGCGGTGGCGGTGCGGTGTGCGGGTCGTTCGTTGTCGTATCGGGAGTTGGATGAGGCGT
>NZ_LZII01000019.1:0-128297 GCF_001667425.1 Mycobacterium sp. 852002-51613_SCH5001154
CCCCCGGCACCCGACGCCCCGCCGCCGGCACCCGCGGGTTTCGACCCGAACCTGCCGCCGCCTCCGGGCCCGGAGGCCCCGCCGCCTCCTCCGGTCCACGCGTACAGCGTGAACTGGGACGCCATCGCGCAGTGCGAGTCGGGCGGCAACTGGTCGATCAGCACCGGTAACGGCTTCGCCGGCGGCCTGCAGTTCACCCCGAGCACCTGGCACGCCAACGGCGGGTCGGGTTCCCCCTCCGGCGCCAGCCGTGAGGAGCAGATCCGGGTGGCCGAGAACGTGCTGCACTCGCAGGGCATCGGCGCGTGGCCGGTCTGCGGGCGTCGCGGCTGACCAACGCACCAATAAGTAATGCCGGGCTTTGGGCCCGGCATTACTTATTGGCGGGTCCGGTAGCGTCGGGCCGGTGACCGCAACGCCGCGCGAATTCGACATCGTGTTGTACGGGGCGACCGGCTTCGTCGGGAAGTTGACCGCCGAATACCTGGCACGAACGGGTCCGGGCACACGGGTGGCGCTGGCCGGCAGGTCAACCGAGCGGCTGCGGGCCGTCCGCGACACGCTGGGCGAAACGGCGCAATCCTGGCCGCTGGTCGCCGCCGACGCATCGTCGCCGTCGACGCTGAACGCGATGGCGGCCCGCACCCAGGTCGTGATCACCACGGTCGGGCCCTACACCCGCTACGGGCTGCCGCTGGTGGCCGCCTGCGCCGCGGCGGGCACCGACTACGCCGACCTGACCGGCGAACCGCCCTTCATCCGCAACAGCATCGACCAGTACCACAAGCAGGCCGCCGACACCGGCGCCCGCATCGTGCACGCGTGCGGATTCGATTCGGTCCCCTCGGATCTCACGGTGTATGCGCTGTACCTTGCGGCGCGCGACGACGGCGTGGGTGAGCTGGCCCAGACCGATTTCGTCGTGCGCTCCCTCTCCGGTGGACTGTCCGGCGGCACCATCGCCTCGCTGCTGGAAGTCCTCGACGCCGCCTCCGGGGATCCCGATATCCGTCGCCAACTGGCCGACCCCTACACCCTGAGCAACGATCGCGCCGCCGAACCGGAGTTAGGCCGCCAGCCCGATTTACCGTGGCGTCGTGGTCGCGACATCGCACCCGAACTGGCTGGTCTGTGGACCGGCGGATTCATGATGGCGCCGGCCAACACCCGAATCGTCCGGCGCAGCAACGCGTTACTGGACTGGGCCTACGGCCGGCGGTTCCGTTACACCGAGAGCATGAGCCTGGGGTCATCGCCCCTCGCGCCGGTGGGATCCGCCGTCTTGAGCGGCGTGGGCAACGCGAGCATGGAGCTGGGCAGCCGCTACTTCAAGTTGTTGCCTCGCCGCCTGGTGGAACGCGTCATCCCGAAGCCCGGCACCGGACCCAGCGCGGCGGTCCGCGAGCGCGGTCACTACCGCGTCGAGACCTACACCACCACAACCAGCGGCGCCCGATACGTGGCGCGCATGGAGCAGCGCGGAGACCCCGGCTACAAGGCGACCTCTGTGCTGTTGGGCGAGTGCGGCCTCGCGCTGGCATTCGACCGTGACAAGCTCACCGATCTGCGCGGCGTCCTCACTCCCGCGGCCACCATGGGCGACGCGCTGCTGGCCAGGTTCCCTGCCGCGGGTGTGATGCTGCACGTGGACCGACTGCCATAGTGAGCTGACTCACCGGCGATTTGGGCACTTACATCCTGGTGAACGGCGCTCCCTAGAATTGACGGGTGACCGCCAGCCGCAGCCCCGCCACCGACCTGCCCAAGTCGTGGGATCCCGCTGCCGCCGAAAGCGCGATCTACCAGAAGTGGCTCGACGCGGGCTACTTCGAGGCCGACCCGACGAGTGCCAAACCCGGATACTCGATCGTGCTGCCGCCGCCGAACGTGACCGGCAGCCTGCACATGGGCCACGCGCTGGAACACACCATGATGGACGCCCTGACCCGTCGCAAACGGATGCAGGGCTATGAGGTGCTGTGGCAGCCGGGCATGGACCACGCCGGCATCGCGACGCAGAGCGTGGTGGAAAAGCAGCTTGCGGTCGACGGCAAGACCAAAGAGGACTTCGGCCGCGAGCTGTTCGTCGAAAAGGTCTGGGACTGGAAGCGCAAGTCCGGGGGTGCGATCAGCGGCCAGATGCGCCGGCTCGGCGACGGGGTGGCCTGGAGCCGCGACCGGTTCACCATGGACGAGGGCCTGTCGCGGGCGGTGCGCACCATCTTCAAGCGGCTCTACGACGCCGGCCTGATCTACCGCGCCGAGCGGCTGGTCAATTGGTCACCCGTGCTCGAAACCGCGCTCTCCGATATCGAAGTCAACTACGAAGAGGTCGAGGGTGAGCTGGTGTCGTTCCGCTACGGCTCCCTCGACGACTCGCAACCCCACATTGTGGTCGCGACCACGCGGGTCGAGACGATGCTCGGCGACACCGCCATCGCGGTCCATCCCGAGGACGAGCGGTACCGGCATCTGGTCGGCACAACCCTGCCCCACCCCTTCGTCGACCGGCAGCTCCTCATCGTCGCCGACGAACACGTGGACCCCGAATTCGGCACTGGCGCGGTCAAAGTCACGCCCGCCCACGATCCGAACGACTTCGAAATCGGCCTGCGGCACCAACTGCCGATGCTCTCGATCATGGACACCAAGGGCCGGATCGCCGATACCGGAACGCAATTCGACGGCATGGACCGATTCGAGGCCCGGGTCGCGGTGCGCAAAGCGCTGGCCGCCGAAGGCCGTGTCGTCGCGGAGAAGCGTCCATACCTGCACAGCGTCGGGCATTCTGAGCGCAGCGGTGAGCCGATCGAGCCGCGGCTGTCACTGCAATGGTGGGTGCGCGTGGAATCGCTGGCCAAAGCCGCCGGCGATGCGGTTCGCAACGGGGACACCGTGATTCATCCCGCCAGCCTGGAGCCACGCTGGTTCGCCTGGGTCGACGACATGCATGACTGGTGCATCTCGCGGCAGCTGTGGTGGGGCCATCGCATCCCGATCTGGTACGGGCCCAACGGGGAGCAGGTGTGCGTCGGCGCTGACGAGACACCGCCGGAGGGCTGGGAGCAAGACCCCGACGTGCTGGACACCTGGTTCTCCTCGGCCCTGTGGCCGTTCTCCACGCTGGGCTGGCCGGAGCAGACCCCCGAGCTGGAAAAGTTCTATCCGACAAGCGTCTTGGTCACCGGATACGACATCCTGTTCTTCTGGGTGGCCCGCATGATGATGTTCGGCACCTTCGTCGGCGGCGACGACACCATCACGCTCGACGGTCGCCGCGGCCCACAGGTGCCGTTCACCGATGTGTTCCTGCATGGGCTGATCCGTGACGAATTCGGCCGCAAGATGAGCAAGTCCAAGGGCAACGTCATCGACCCACTCGACTGGCTGGACACGTTCGGGGCGGACGCGCTGAGGTTCACGCTGGCCCGCGGCGCCAGCCCCGGCGGCGACCTGGCCGTCGGCGAGGACGCCGTCCGGGCGTCGCGGAATTTCTGTACCAAGCTCTTCAACGCCACCCGCTACGCGTTGCTAAATGGTGCGCACGTCGCACCGTTGCCCGCGCAGGACGAGCTGACCGATGCCGACCGCTGGATCCTGGGACGGCTGGAAGAGGTTCGCGCCGAGGTCGATTCGGCCCTGGACGGTTATGAGTTCAGCCGCGCCTGCGAGGCGCTCTACCACTTCGCGTGGGACGAATTCTGCGACTGGTACGTCGAATTGGCCAAAACCCAGCTGGCCGAGGGGAACGCACAGACCACCGCGGTGCTGGCCGCTGTGCTGGACACGCTGCTGCGGTTGCTGCACCCGGTCATCCCGTTCCTCACCGAGGCGTTGTGGCAAGCCCTGACCAACCAGGAGTCGCTGGTGATCGCCGACTGGCCGGGGTCGTCGGGTATCGACCTGGATCCGGTTGCCCTCCAACGGATCAGCGACATGCAAAGGCTGGTCACCGAGGTCCGCCGGTTCCGCAGCGATCAAGGCCTGGCCGATCGGCAGAAAGTGCCGGCCCGGCTGGGCGGCATGGACAGCGCCGATTTGAGCACCCAGGTGGCCGCGGTGACATCGCTGGCCTGGCTCACCGCGCCGGGCGATGCGTTCGAGCCGTCGGTGTCGCTGGAGGTGCGGCTCGGTCCCGGCATGAACAGCACGGTCGTCGTCGAGCTCGACACCTCGGGCACCATCGATGTCGCCGCCGAGCGCCGCCGCCTGGAGAAAGACCTCGCCGCGGCGCAGAAGGAATTGGCCTCGACCACAGCCAAATTGGCCAACGAAGACTTTCTGGCCAAGGCCCCGCAGAAGGTCGTCGACAAGATCCGCGACCGCCAGCGCGTGGCGCAGGAGGAGACCGACCGGATTAACGCGCGGCTGGCCGGGTTGCAGTGAGCGAGCCCTCCGACTGGTCCGAGCCCGGCGAGGCCACCAGCCTGGCTCCCACGCCGGACGAGATCGCCTCCCTCCTGCAGGTCGAACACCTGCTGGACCAACGCTGGCCGGAGACGAAGATCGAGCCGAGCCTGACCCGGATCAGCGCGCTGATGGACTTACTGGGCTCACCGCAACTGGCCTATCCCTCGATCCACATCGCGGGCACCAACGGCAAGACCTCGGTGGCGCGCATGGTCGACGCGCTGGTCACCGCGCTGCACGGTCGTACCGGGCGAACCACCAGCCCGCACCTGCAGTCGGCGGTTGAGCGGATCGCGATCGACGGTCGTCCGATCACCCCGGCGCAGTACGTCGCGACGTATCGAGAGATCGAGCCCTTCGTGCAGATGATCGACGCGCAGTCGAACGCCGCCGGCGGCCCGGCGATGAGCAAGTTCGAGGTGCTGACCGCCATGGCGTTCGCCGCGTTCGCCGACGCGCCCGTCGACGTCGCGGTCATCGAGGTCGGCATGGGCGGGCGGTGGGACGCCACCAACGTCATCAACGCCCCGGTGGCGGTTCTCACCCCGGTCGGCATCGACCACGTCGAATACCTCGGTGACGACCTCGCCGGCATCGCCGCCGAGAAGGCCGGCATCATCACGAAGGCTCCCGACGGCGCACCCGACACCGTCGCCGTCATCGCACGCCAGGCGCCCGAAGCGATGGAAGTGCTGCTGGCCCAGACCGTGCGGGCCGACGCCGCGGTGGCCCGCGAGGATTCGGAGTTCGCGGTTTTGGAGCGTCGGGTCGCGATCGGCGGGCAGGTGCTGCGGCTGCAGGGCCTCGGCGGGGTGTATTCCGACATCTACCTTCCGCTACACGGCGAACACCAGGCGCACAACGCGGCGGTCGCACTCGCGGCGGTGGAAGCGTTCTTCGGCGCCGGGGCGCAGCGGCAACTCGACGTCGAGGCGGTGCGGGCCGGGTTCGCCGCGGTCACCAGCCCCGGCCGGCTGGAACGCATGCGCAGCGCGCCCACCGTTTTCATCGACGCCGCCCACAACCCGGCCGGTGCGGCCGCGCTGGCGCAGACCCTGAGCGACGAATTCGACTTCCGCTATCTGGTTGGTGTGCTCAGCGTGCTGGCCGACAAGGACGTGAACGGCATCCTCGGGGCGCTCGAGCCGGTTCTGGATGCCGTCGTCGTGACCCACAACGGGTCGCCGCGGGCACTGGACGTCGAGTCGCTGGCGCTGGCGGCGGGGGAGCGGTTCGGGCCCGATCGGGTGTTTTCCGCCGAGAACCTGCGCGACGCCATCGACGCCGCGACCGCCCTGGTCGACGACGCGACGGTGGACGGAGAACCCGAAGCCTTCTCCGGCGCCGGAATCGTCATCACGGGCTCGGTCGTCACCGCCGGGGCGGCGCGGACCCTGTTCGGTCGGGATCCGGAATGACCGACCAGAACCGGGCGGACCCCTGGAAGAGCTTCGGCGCGGTGATGGCCGCGACGCTGCTCCTGGAAGCGATCGTGGTGCTGCTGGCGATTCCAGTGGTCAGCGCCGTCGGCGGTGGACTGAGGCCGGTGTCGCTGGGTTATCTGATCGGGGTGGCCGCGCTGCTCATCCTGCTGGGCGGGGTGCAGCGCAAACCCTGGGCCATTTGGGTGAACCTGGGTGTCCAAGTCCTCCTGCTTGCCGGCTTTGCGGTGTATCCCGGCGTGGGGATCATCGGGGTGCTGTTCACGGGATTGTGGGCTCTGATCGCGTACTTCCGGGCCGAGGTGCAACGCCGCCAGCGGTAGGGGCGGCCCCCAGAGGACCCCGCCGCACTCGCCGCCCGACCGATCGCCGCCCGGTTCTGTACGCTGTGCGCCGTGACCGAACGGACCCTGGTACTGATCAAGCCAGACGGCGTCCAGCGGCAGCTGGTCGGGGAAATCATCGGCCGCATCGAGCGGAAGGGCCTGAGCATCGCTGCGCTGGAGCTTCGGCGCGTCAGCGAAGACCTGGCCGCCGAGCATTACGCCGAGCACGAGGGCAAGCCGTTTTTCGGCTCGCTGCTGGAGTTCATCACCTCGGGTCCGGTGGTGGCGGCAATCGTCGAGGGACCGCGGGCGATCGCTGCGTTTCGGCAGCTCGCGGGCGGAACCGACCCGGTGGAGAAGGCCACACCCGGCACGATCCGGGGCGATTTCGGGCTGGAGACGCAGTTCAACCTCGTGCATGGGTCCGATTCGACCGACTCCGCAAAGCGCGAGATCGCGCTCTGGTTTCCCGACGCGTAGCGCCCCGGTTAACGGGGCCGCGCCGCGCCGCTGACGGCCCGTTGGCTCACGGGTTGGTGGGGCTCGCCGAGTGATGTGGGATACTGACGGAGGGTGAACGTCGCCGGACCGGCTTCGGACACCCGAATGAAGACTTAGACAAGCGCGATCATCGCCACCCCGGCGTTGGTGCGCGGCATGTCAGGCCATCATTCAGCACGGCGCCGAGTGCATTCCCCGCGAACCGCTCGGGGCGAGACCATCACAAGCCCGGGGGAAGTTAGCCGGGCCCATAGCGAAGCCCTCGCGTGGCCGCGTCGCAAGGACGCGCCCGGGGGCTTGAGGAGAATACGTGGTAGACGGTGCACCATCCGCAGAGTCATCCGAAGAGCCGACTCGGCACGACGAACTGCCGGACCGCCTGAGAGTCCATTCGCTCGCCCGAACGCTGGGGACGACCAGTAAGCGAGTGCTGGATGCGCTCAGCGCCCTCGACGGACGGATACGCAGCGCGCACTCCACCGTGGACCGTGATGACGCGGTACGGGTACGCGATCTGCTGGCTGCCCAGCCCGATGAGGGCGCCGCGGACGCCGGAGCCGGCGGCGAGAACGCCGCCGCGGCCGGGGAACCCGAATCCCGGCTGATGCTCGAGACGGCGGTCGAGCGGCCGCACTACATGCCGCTGTTCGTCGCGCCGCAGCCGGTACAGGTGGAGGAAGACGACGGCAACGCCGACGACGACACCGACTCCGATGATTCCGACGCCGACGACGAAGACGACGAGCAGGCCGATCGACCGGCCAACCGGCGGCGCCGACGGGGCCGACGCGGGCGCGGCCGCGGCCGGGGTGAGCAGGGCGGACCCGACAACCAGAACGACTCGGGCGACGACGACGAGCCGCAACAACGGGGCCAGAAGGCGGGAGAGGGCGACTCCTCCGACGCCGAGGACGACGACGGCGAAGACGACGACTCCGATGACTCCGACACCGGCGATGACGGTTCGGCGGAGGGCGGCAACCGCCGCCGCCGCAGGCGCCGGCGACGCAAGTCGGGCTCGGGCGACGACGGTGATGAAAACGCATCTTCCGACGACCCGCCCAACACGGTGGTGCACGAGCGGCCGCCCCGCAGCGGGAAGAACGGCGGCAATGGCGGAAATGGCTCGTCAAACGCCGAGATCAAGGGCATCGACGGCTCCACCCGGCTGGAGGCCAAGCGCCAACGGCGCCGTGACGGCCGCGACGCCGGGCGGCGTCGTCCGCCGGTACTGAGCGAAGCGGAGTTCCTGGCGCGTCGCGAGGCCGTCGAACGAATCATGGTCGTGCGCGACAGGGTCCGCACCGAGCCGCCGCATCAGGGGGCGCGCTACACCCAGATCGCCGTGCTGGAGGACGGCATCGTGGTCGAGCACTTCGTGACCTCGGCCGCGTCCGCCTCGCTGGTGGGCAACATCTACCTCGGGATCGTGCAAAACGTCCTGCCGTCGATGGAGGCGGCGTTCGTCGACATCGGCCGCGGCCGCAACGGCGTGCTCTACGCCGGCGAGGTCAACTGGGAAGCCGCCGGCCTGGGCGGGTCCGACCGCAAGATCGAACAAGCGCTCAAACCGGGCGATTACGTCGTGGTCCAGGTGAGCAAGGACCCCGTCGGGCACAAGGGCGCCCGGCTGACCACCCAGGTATCGCTGGCCGGCCGCTACCTGGTCTACGTGCCGGGCGCGTCGTCGACCGGGATCAGCCGCAAGCTGCCGGACACCGAACGGCAGCGGCTGAAAGAAATCCTGCGCGAAGTGGTGCCGTCCGATGCCGGGGTGATCATCCGCACCGCATCCGAGGGCGTCAAAGAAGACGACATCCGCAACGACGTCACCCGGCTGCAGGAGCGCTGGAAGCAAATCGAGGCCAAGGCGGGCGAGATCACCGAGAAGGCCGCCGGCGCGGCCGTCGCGCTCTATGAAGAGCCCGACGTGCTGGTCAAGGTCATCCGTGACCTGTTCAACGAGGACTTCGCCGGCCTCATCGTCTCCGGCGACGAGGCGTGGACGACGATCACCGACTATGTGAATTCCGTTGCGCCCGACCTGGTTTCGAAGCTGAACAAGTACGAACCGCCCAGCGGCGCCGACGGTCAGCCGGGGCCCGACGTCTTCGCGGTGCATCGCATCGACGAGCAACTCGCCAAGGCGATGGAGCGCAAGGTCTGGCTGCCCTCGGGCGGCACGCTGGTGATCGACCGGACCGAGGCCATGACGGTGGTCGATGTCAACACCGGCAAGTTCACCGGGTCCGGCGGCAACCTCGAGCAGACGGTCACCAAGAACAACCTGGAGGCGGCCGAGGAGATCGTCCGCCAACTCCGGCTGCGTGACATCGGCGGCATCGTGGTCATCGACTTCATCGACATGGTCCTCGAGTCCAACCGCGACTTGGTGTTGCGGCGGCTCACCGAGGCGCTGGCGCGCGACCGCACCCGCCATCAGGTGTCCGAGGTGACGTCGCTGGGTCTGGTCCAGCTGACCCGCAAGCGGTTGGGTACCGGGCTGATCGAGGCCTTCTCGACGTCGTGCACCCACTGCGGCGGCCGGGGGATCGTGCTGCACACCGACCCGGTGGATTCGGCCCCCTCGAACGGACGCAAGTCGGAGTCCGGTGGTCGCCGCGGCAGGCGCTCCAAGAAGAAAGGGACCGAGGAGCCGGTGGTGGCCAAGGTGCCGGCTCATGCTCCCGGCGAGCACCCGATGTTCAAGGCGATGGCCGCCGGCGGGTCCGCGCAGACCGACCGTGACGACGACGAGTCAGACGAGTCCGCCGAGGAAGCGACTGACGAGCTCGACGAGCGCAAGCAACGGGGCGCGGCCGACGTGGAGGACACCGACCAAGAGGACTTCGAAGACACTGACGAAGACACCGACGACTCTGAGGACGATCTCGACGACGACGACGAGGATCTCGACGACGAGGACGACCTCGGCGAGGACGACGAGGACCTCGAGATGGACGACGACCTGGACGTCGAGGACGATTCCGACTCCGATGACTCCGATTCCGACGAGGATTCCGACGGGTCCGTCAACGGCGGACCGGGCTTCGAACGCCCGCGGCGGCGCCGCGCGGCAGGCAGACCGGCGGGCCCGCCCATCCACGCGGACTGACCTGGACCAGTTTGACCCTGTAGCCGCTGGTCAAGTACCCTAGGACAGTTGTCGTCAGGCCGGGTGGACTTTGGCCGGCGACAGCGGGACTCCCGGGCAGCCGGCGCAGACCCGCAACCCAGACCCACTTAGCTTTGTCCGAGCGCACCGCCGGTGGCTCGCGCGCGAAGAGCCGAAGAGCGGCTGAGCACAGGAAAGAAGGCAGGAGCAACGATGGCGACCTACGCAATCGTCAAGACGGGCGGCAAGCAGTACAAGGTCGCCGTCGGGGACGTGGTCAAGGTCGAGAAGCTCGACTCCGACCCGGGCGCGAACGTGTCGCTCCCCGTCACCCTGGTCGTGGACGGCGCGAAGGTGACCACCGACGCCGCCGCGCTGGCGAAGGTGGCGGTGACCGGCGAGGTGCTCGAGCACACCAAGGGCCCCAAGATCCGTATCCACAAGTTCAGGAACAAGACCGGCTACCACAAGCGTCAGGGGCACCGTCAGCAGCTGACGGTCCTGAAGGTCACCGGAATCAAGTAGCGGGAGGCGACAGACATGGCACACAAGAAGGGCGCTTCCAGCTCGCGCAACGGCCGGGATTCCGCCGCTCAGCGGCTCGGCGTGAAGCGGTTCGGCGGCCAGATCGTCAAGGCGGGCGAGATCATCGTTCGCCAGCGTGGCACCAAGTTCCACCCCGGCCTGAACGTCGGGCGTGGCGGTGACGACACGTTGTTCGCCAAGGCCGCCGGAGCCGTCGAGTTCGGCATCAAGCGCGGCCGCAAAACCGTCAGCATCACGCCCCAGGTCTAGGCCTCACGAGCCGGGGGCACCGCCCCCGTGCGGGGAACGTTTCGGCGGCTTCGCGAGGTATTCGCCCTGGCGTGACATTCGAAGGGCTGGTATTCGATGCCTCGATTTGTCGATCGGGTCGTCATCCATGCGCGCGCGGGTTCCGGCGGTAACGGCTGCGCGTCGGTCCATCGCGAGAAATTCAAGCCGCTGGGCGGCCCCGACGGCGGCAATGGCGGCCGCGGCGGCAGCATCGTGTTCGTCGTCGACCCGCAGGTCCACACCTTGCTGGACTTCCACTTCCATCCGCACGTCACCGCGCCGTCGGGCAAACAGGGGATGGGCAACAACCGCGACGGTGCGGCCGGCGCGGACTTGGAAGTCAAGGTTCCCGACGGCACCGTGGTCTTGGACGAAAACGGCCGGCTGCTGGCAGATCTGGTGGGTGCGGGCACCCGCTTCGAAGCCGCGGCCGGTGGCCGTGGCGGCCTGGGCAACGCCGCACTCGCGTCGCGGGCCCGCAAGGCCCCCGGTTTCGCGCTGCTCGGTGAGCAGGGCGAAGCCCGGGACCTGACGCTCGAGCTCAAGACCGTCGCCGATGCCGGCCTCATCGGTTTTCCCTCGGCCGGGAAATCGTCACTGGTGTCGGCGATCTCGGCGGCCAAACCGAAGATCGCCGACTACCCGTTCACGACGCTGGTGCCCAACCTCGGTGTGGTGTCGGCGGGCGAGCACACCTTCACCGTCGCCGATGTGCCGGGCCTGATTCCCGGCGCAGCGCAGGGCCGTGGCCTGGGCCTGGATTTCCTTCGGCACATCGAGCGCTGCGCGGTGCTGGTGCACGTCGTCGACTGCGCCACCGCCGAGCCGGGCCGCGACCCGATGTCCGACATCGACGCGCTGGAAGCCGAACTCGCCGCGTATACGCCCACCCTGCAAGGTGATTCGGTCCTGGGCGATCTCGCCGAGCGGCCACGGGCGGTGGTGCTCAACAAGATCGACGTGCCCGAGGCGCGGGAACTCGCCGAATTCGTCCGCGACGACATCGCCGAACGCGGCTGGCCGGTGTTCCTCGTGTCGACGGTATCGCGGGAAGGCCTGCAGCCGTTGGTCTTCGGGCTGTGGCGGATGATCTCGGAATACAACGCCGCCCGCCCGCAGGTGGTGCCGCGTCGGCCGGTCATCCGGCCGGTTCCCGTCGACGATAGCGGCTTCACCGTCGAGCCGGACGGCGAGGGCGGCTTCGTGGTCACGGGCGCGCGGCCCCAGCGTTGGGTCCGGCAGACCAACTTCGACAATGACGAAGCCGTGGGCTACCTCGCCGACCGCCTGGCCCGGTTGGGTGTCGAGGATGAACTGCTGCGGCTGGGCGCGCAACCCGGGTGCGCCGTGACCATCGGGGACATGACATTCGACTGGGAGCCGCAAACGCCTGCGGGACAACAGGTTGCGATGTCTGGGAGAGGCACCGATGTGCGGCTGGAACGCAGCGAACGCACCGGGGCCGCGGAGCGCAAGGCCGCCCGCCGTCAGCGGCGCGAACGCGGTGACGAGTCGTGAGCACGCACCGTGAAGCCATCCGGACCGCGCGCAGCCTGGTGGTCAAGGTCGGGACCAACGCGCTGACCACACCGTCGGGGGTGTTCGACGCGGGTCGGCTGGCCGGGCTGGCCGACGCCATCGAAACGCGCATGAAGGCGGGCACCGACGTCGTCATCGTCTCTTCGGGCGCGATCGCCGCCGGCATCGAACCGCTCGGGTTAAACCGTCGCCCCAAGGATTTGGCGACCAAGCAGGCCGCGGCCAGCGTCGGGCAGGTCGCGCTGGTGAACGCGTGGAGTGCGGCCTTCGCGCGGTATGACCGCACGGTGGGGCAGGTGCTGCTGACCGCGCACGATATCTCCATGCGGGCCCAGCACACGAACGCCCAGCGCACCCTGGACCGGCTGCGGGCCCTGCACGCGGTGGCGATCGTCAACGAGAACGACACGGTGGCCACCAACGAGATTCGGTTCGGCGACAACGATCGGCTTTCGGCGCTGGTGGCTCACCTGGTCGGAGCCGAGGCCCTGGTGCTGCTCTCCGACATCGACGGTCTGTACGACTCCGATCCCCGAAAAACCCAGGGCGCCCGCTTCATTGCGGAAGTCTCTGGCGCGGCGGACCTGACCGGTGTGGTTGCCGGGCCGGGCAGCGACCTCGGTACCGGGGGGATGGTGTCCAAGATGTCGTCGGCATCGCTGGCCGCCGACGCGGGAGTACCGGTCCTGCTGGCCGCCGCAGCCGACGCCGCGACCGCCCTGACCGATGCCTCGGTCGGCACGGTGTTTGCCGCCCGGCCCGTTCGGATGTCGGCCCGCCGGTTCTGGGTGCGGTATGCAGCCGAGGCGGCGGGCGCGCTGACCCTGGACGAGGGCGCGGTGCGTGCGGTGGTGTCCCAGCGTCGCTCGTTGCTGGCCGCCGGCATCACCGCGGTGTCGGGCCGGTTCTACGCCGGAGACGTCGTCGAACTGCGCGGCCCGGATGCGGCCATGGTGGCCCGTGGCGTGGTGGCCTACGACGCGACCGAGCTCGCGAGCATGATCGGCCGGTCGACCTCCGAGTTGCCGGGGGAGTTGCGCAGGCCCGCGGTGCATGCCGACGACCTGGTGGCGGTTTAAGGCGGCTAGCTGAAGGGGTTGCTGTTGTCCTGCCACGCCGCTGATTCGGGACGCGGCCCGTAACGCAGGGCGTAGTCCTCATGCATCCTCGCTTGCTTCTTGTTCTTGAGCACGTCGACCAGGTTCGGGTTCAGCCCGTGCTGCGCCAGCCGGTGCCGACGCCAGACCTTGTTCAACGCAAGCGAGATCAGCAGGGCCCAGGTGTAGAGCGGCACCGTCATCTCGGTGTGCACGTACAGCGAAGCGGGCAGCAGCCAGAAGGGCGCGAGAACCAACAGCGGTGGGATGGCCCAGCGGATCATGTGCCGGCGCACGGCTCCCTTGCCCGCCAGATCGTTGGCGACCCAGTCGCGCATCGAGCTGGGCAGGCACCGACCGTACGAGTAGGCGATGTGCTGCCAGAAGCTGGGTTTGGTGCGGGTCTTGGGATCGGTCACAGTGACTCCTTTGGGCGGCGGGTTCAGGACTGCTGCAAGGCGCCCGCTGCCAAGGCGGCCGCGTTGATGCGGGTCAGCACCTGGTGCAGGTGCTGAAGTTCGGCGATGTCGACGCCCAGACGCGCGATCACGGCGGGTGGAATCTTCAGCGCACGGCGCCGCAAGGCTGTGCCGCTGTCGGTGAGTTTGACATCAGTTGAGCGCTCGTCGACGGTGCTTCGCGTACGGGTGACGAGGCCGAGCGCCTCCAGGCGCTTGAGCATCGGCGACAGCGTGGCCGGATCCATCTGCAGCGTGGCCGCGATCTCCTTGACCGACAGCGCGTTTCGCTGTTCCCTTGCTACCCGCTGGTGATCCCAGAGCGTCAGCATCACCAGGTACTGCGGGTGGGTCAGCCCCAACGGCTCCAGCAGCGGCCGGTAGACCGCCAAAACGGCGCGGTTGGTCACGCTCAGCGCAAAGCAAACCTGCTGTTCGAGGGAGAGCGGGTCGATCTCCGGTGCGGTCAGCGGCGCCATATTTACATGGTACGGCAATAGTTAGTGTGCTAACTATGTCGGCTCCGTCACAGACGGCCACCGACGTCGCCTGCGCATCAGCGCACCGAGGTGGCCGTGAGATACAGTGCACCCCAAACGATCTCGGTCAACGTGGCGGCCAGTTCCGCGTCGTAGTCGTGCGGGTTCAGCGGGAGGTTCTGCTGACAGGCCCGCTCGACCATCCAGGTCAGCGCGTTGGCAGTGGTGGCCGCCGGCAATTGCGGCCGGATCGAGCCATCGGCCTGCCCCTCCTCGATGACCCGGGTCATCCGCCCGGTGACCGCGGTCAACAGGTTGCGGTAGGTCGCCGCGACCAGCGGGTCATAGCCGGCCATCTCGTTGAGCGCGACCAGCACCGGTTGGTGCCGCCGATAGCTGGCGATGATGCCGTCCATCGCGGCGCGGACGTCGCCCGGATCGTGCCGCCCGGCCACGCTCCACCAGCGATCCGCGCTTTCGGCGAGGTCGGAGAACACCTGGTTGGCGAGTCGGCGCAGCAGGTGCCCTTTGTCCTCGAAGTAGATGTAGAAGCTCGCGCGGGAAATGCCGGCCGCGCCAGACAGCCGGTCCACGCTGAGCTCGGTGAAACTGGCGCCGTCGCGCATCAGCCGCTCGGTGGCGTCCAGCAGCCGGCGCTCGATGTGCTCCCGCCGCTGCTGACGTTCCTGTTCGCGGTTGGCCTGCGGCTTCCGGGTGACCGATGGCATCTTCCCAGCATAGAACGTGGTTTGACGTATTGACTAGACACTCTGTCTAGGAATAGTGTCGCAAGCGAGTCTGTGACCGGCGTCATACGCAACGGAGGGATCACCAATGACCGTGATGACCGGGATGTCGGGGACCGGGAAACCCGGGCGTGCCTACGACCCCATCGACCTGTCCTCGCGGGCGTTTTGGTCGACCACCGCGGCCGATCGCGAGCGTTCATTCGCGGTGCTGCGGGCCGAACGCCCGGTGAGCTGGCACCCCCCGGTCGAAGACGCCCTGATGTCCGATCCCGACGATCCCGGCTACTGGGCGCTAACCCGGCGTGCGGACATCGTCTCGGTCAGCCGCAACAACGAGGCGTTCCTGTCCGGCAAAGGCGTGATCTTCGAGAACGTTCCCGTGGAACTGCTCGAGGCGTCGCAATCCTTCCTGGCGATGGACCCACCGCGGCACACCAAGCTGCGCAAGCTGGTCAGCGCGGCGTTCACCCCGCGGCAGGTCCGCCGCATCGAGGACTCGATCAAGGCGAACGCCAAGACCATCGTCGAAGAACTCCGGGCCGCCGGCAGCGGCGTCGATTTCGTCGAGCAGTGTTCCAAGCAGCTGCCGATCCGCACACTCTCGGACATGGTGGGGATCGAAGAATCCGAGCGCGAGCGCGTGGCGCGGGCCGCCGACGCGCTGGTGTCGTGGGCCGACCCCGTTTACCTCGACGGGCGCAATCCGCTGGAGGTCCTGGTCGAGAATCAGATGTATCTGCACCAGGTCGCCGGCGCGCTGGCCGCCGACCGCCGCGAACGGCCGGGCGACGACCTGTTCAGCGGCCTGGTGAACGCGGAGGTGGACGGGGACAGGCTTTCCGACGCCGACGTGGCGGCGTTCTTCGTGCTGCTCGCCGTGGCCGCCAACGACACCACCCGCCAGACCACCAGCCATGCGATGAAGGCGCTCACGGAGTTTCCCGATCAGCGCGCCTGGCTCCTCGAGGATTTCGACAACCGGATTCCCATGGCGGTCGAGGAGTTCATCCGGTGGGCCTCACCGGTGATGACCTTCCGGCGCACGGCGGCAACGGATGTCGAGCTGGGCGGCCAGACCATCCGGGCGGGGGAGAAGGTGGTGATGTTCTATCCGGCCGGGAACTGGGACACCGAGGCTTTCGACCATCCGGAGCGTTTCGACCTGAGCCGCAACCCCAACCCGCACGTCGGCTTCGGCGGCGGCGGGGTGCACTTCTGTCTCGGCGCGCATGTGGCCCGGGCGCAGCTGCGGGCCATCTTCGGCGAATTGTTGCGGCAGCTGCCCGACATTGAGGCGGGTGAGCCCACCTACGTCGCGGGCAACTTCATTCACGCCGTGCGCAGCATGCCGTGCACGTTCTAACCCGCTGCTATCGGCGATAACTCGTCAGCCAGCAGCGTCAGCAGCTCCGAGCAGCCGCCGTCGACCTTGACGGTGGCCAGGTCATCCCCGCGGGTGCGGCCCCGGTTGATGATGGCGATGGGCCTGCCCAGCGCGGCGGCGTGACGCACGAAGCGGTAGCCAGAGAACACCGTCAGCGACGAGCCGGCGACCAGCAGTGCATCGGCCTCGTCTACCAGTGAATATGCTTGGTCGACAACCTCTTTGGCGACACTTTCGCCGAAGTAGACGATGTCCGGCTTGAGCATTCCGCCACAGCGCGGGCAGTCCAGATAGCGGAATGACGTGGTATCGGCGACGACGGCGTCGGCGTCGGGGGCCACCGCGAGGCCGCCGACCGCTTCGGCGCGCTCGACGAATCCCGGGTTGAGCGCTTCCAGTTGTTCGGCCAGCGCGGCGCGGCTCATGGTGTATCCGCAGTCCAGGCAGACCACCCGCGCGTAAGTGCCGTGGAGATTGACGACGTTCTCGCTGCCGGCCTTGGTGTGCAGCAGGTCGACGTTCTGGGTGATCACCCCGGTCACCACCGAAGCGCGCTCGAGCGCGGCCAACGCCCGGTGACCGGCGTTGGGCATGGTGTCATCCATGTGCCGCCAGCCGACGTGGTTGCGCGCCCAGTACCGCTGCCGGAACACCGGATCCGAGGTGAACTGGCGGATCGTCATGGGATTGCTGGGCGGGGAATCAGGCCCCCGGTAGTCGGGAATGCCGGAGTCGGTGGACAGGCCCGCCCCCGTCAGCACCGCCATCCGGCGGCCGGCCAGCAACGCGACCAACTCCGGCGATTCTGCGCGGGGGGTGGTCACCCCGTCCAGCGTACGGCCACGGGGTGGTTAACCGAGGCACTCCGCGGCGGTGGTGAGCTCCGCGGACATGTTCTTCTCCATCATCTTCAGCGCCGCCGCGGCCAGCTCGGCGTCGATGCCGGCGACCGCGTCGGTCGGAATCACGACGGTAAAGTGGCGCACGTAGGCGTCGAGCGCGGTGTAGAGGATGCACTGCTCGGTGACCTGTCCGGCGATGACCAACCGCTCGGTCTCCAGGCGGTTCAGCAGGTAGGCCAGCGCGGTCGCATAGAAGGCGCTGTGCCGGACCTTGGTCATCACGCGACAGTCCCCGGCCGGCACGATCGGCTTCACCAGATCGGGGCGCGCGCCGTCGAGCGCGGAGCTGACGATGTCGGAGAACTGGGCCGCGAAATCGCCGTAGTTGTCGTTGACGTAGACCAGGTCCACGTCGTCGGATTCGCGTGCGCGCCGGACCAAATCGGCCAGGGGGTCGATGATGCTGGCGACATTGGGTATTAGTTCTTCAGCATCGGGATGCTGATAGGTGTTCATCATGTCGACCACGACGACGGCAGTATCGCTCATGATGGAGGGGATACCCGGCGGCCGCGGGTTGACACAGGTCAGGCGACAATGGAAGGGCGATGGACTTTTACAACGCTTACAGCCAGGGCTTTGTCCGGGTCGCCGCGTGCACGCATCACACCACGCTCGGCGATCCGGCGGCCAACGCGGAGTCGGTGTTGCGGTTGGCGCAGGCTTGTCACGACGACGGCGTCGCGCTGGCGGTGTTCCCGGAGCTGACGTTGTCCGGGTACTCCATCGAGGACATCGTGATGCAGGACCTGTTGCTCGACGACGTCGCGGCCGCCATCGAGAGCATCGTCGGGTCCTCGACCGATCTGCTGCCGGTTCTTGTTGTCGGTGCCCCACTGCGGTACCGCCAGCGCATCTACAACACCGCGGTGGTCATCCATCGGGGCAAGGTGCTCGGGGTGGTGCCGAAGTCGTACCTGCCCACCTACCGGGAGTTCTACGAGCGCCGCCAGCTCGCGGCTGGAGATGACGAGCGCGGCACCATCCGGATCTGTGACGCCGACGTTCCCTTCGGCCCGGACCTGCTGTTCGCCTCGTCCGATGTGTCCGATTTCGTGCTGCACGTGGAAATCTGCGAGGACATGTTCGTGCCGATTCCGCCCAGCGCGGAAGCGGCGCTGGCGGGCGCGACGGTGCTGGCGAACCTGTCCGGCAGCCCGATCACAATCGGCCGCGCAGAGGACCGCTGCCTGTTGGCCCGTTCGGCGTCGGCGCGGTGCCTGGCCGCCTATGTGTACGCCGCCGCGGGCGAGGGCGAGTCGACCACCGATCTGGCCTGGGACGGTCAGACCATGGTGTGGGAGAACGGTGAGCTGCTGGCCTCATCGGAGCGCTTCCCGAAAGGGGAGCGACGCAGCGTCGCCGACGTCGACATCGACCTGCTGCGTTCGGAACGGCTGCGCATGGGGACATTCGACGACAACCGGCGCCACCACCGCGGGTCGGCCGACTCGTTCCGGCGCATCGACTTCCGGCTGGACCCGCCCGACGGCGATATCGGATTGCACCGCGACATCGAGCGTTTCCCCTTCGTTCCCGCCGATCCGCAACGCCTGGAACAGGATTGCTACGAGGCCTACAACATCCAGGTGTCCGGGCTGGAGCAGCGGCTGCGCGCGCTGAACTATCCGAAGATCGTCATCGGGATTTCCGGTGGCCTGGACTCGACGCACGCGTTGATCGTCGCCGCACGGGCGATGGACCGCGAGGAACGGCCGCGCAGCGACATTTTGGCGTTCACGCTGCCCGGGTTCGCGACGGGCGATCGCACCAAGCGCAACGCGATCGAGCTGTGCCGGGCACTCGGGGTCACCTTCTCCGAAATCGACATCACCGAGACCGCAATGGTGATGTTCAAGGAGATCGACCATCCGTTCGGGCGCGGGGAGAAGGTTTACGACGTCACCTTCGAGAACGTGCAGGCGGGCCTGCGCACCGACTACCTGTTCCGGCTGGCCAACCAGCGCGGCGGCATCGTGCTCGGCACCGGCGACCTCTCCGAAATCGGGCTGGGCTGGTCGACCTACGGGGTGGGCGACCAGATGTCGCACTACAACGTCAATGGCGGTGTCCCCAAGACGCTCATCCAGCACCTGATCCGCTGGGTCATCTCGTCCGGCCAGTTCGAGTCCGACGTCACCGACGTGCTGGAGTCGGTGCTGGACACCGAGATCTCCCCGGAGCTCGTACCGAAAGGCGAAGAGGAAGAGCTGCAGAGCAGCGAGGACAAGGTCGGACCGTATGCCCTGCAGGATTTCTCGCTATTCCACGTGCTGCGCTACGGGTTCCGGCCGTCGAAGATCGCGTTCCTGGCATGGCACGCGTGGAGCGACCCCGAGCGTGGGAACTGGCCGCCGGGATTCCCCGCCGACAAGCGACCGGTTTACTCGCTCAAGGAAATTCGGCATTGGCTCGGAATCTTCGTGCAGCGGTTCTACTCGTTCAGCCAGTTCAAGCGCTCGGCATTGCCCAACGGCCCCAAGGTGTCGCACGGTGGTGCGCTGTCACCGCGCGGTGATTGGCGTGCCCCGTCGGACATGTCCGCGCGCATCTGGCTCGACGAGATCGAACGGCAAATACCCGAGGAGTAGACCGCTCGGGGCCCGCCCGGGATCATCGGACCGGCCCCGAGCGTCCGCTCACGCCCGCGCGCGGCGCCAGCCCTGGTACTGCAACTCCGCGAACACCAGCGTGTAGGCGCCCGCCGCCAGATTCAACGCGATGCCGGCCGAGGTCAGCGGGAAGACATCCGCGAGCACCAGAACTACGGCGGCCACCGTGTAGGCCACATTGGCGATGATGACGCCCATACCGGCGCGCAGCACCGATCGCATGCTGGCGAGCCCGAACACGAGCACGCCGTAGCCGATCAAGAACGCGGCCATGGTGTATTCGAACGCCTTCGTGGTGCCCGAAAGCTCGGCGAGCCGGCCGACCAGCGGGATACCGGCCAGGCCGACCAGGCCGCTGATGGCGGCGTCGGCGCGCATGGCGAGGCGAAGCAGGCCGTCCCGGGTGCCCGTGCGGTCAATGGTGGTGGCGGACATTGATGTTCCTTTCGTCGATGGCTGACAACGATCGCCACTGACGCTGCCCGCAAACCACTGCCAGATCGACACCAGACGCTGCCAACCACTGCCAACCGCAGGTCAGGCGGGTCGCGTCGACCCGCGCGCTCAGCGTTCGTAGGTTGCGGTCAGCACGCCGCGGGCCAGCACGTGCCCACGGATCGCGGCCAGCAGCGCCTTGGCCGTGGCGATGCCGTCCGGCACCCGCTGGTCGATCGCGAACACATGGAATCGGTAGTGGTGCGGCCCGTGGCCGGGGATCGGGCGCGGCCCGGCGTACCCGCGATGGCCCAGATCGGCTCGCAGGCACCGCAGGCCTGCCGCGTCGGGCTGCAACCCGCCGGCATCGAGGCCCTCCAGCGTCGGCTCGATCACCGCGGCGGTGTGCAGCAGCGGGCGGGGCAGCGGCACGTCGACGTCGTCGATGATGAGCACCAGCTGCCGGGTCCCCGGCGGCGGCGCGCTCCACCGCAACGGCGGCGACACATTGTCCCCGACGCCCTTGCCGGCGCTGGAGGCCGGCATGCCGCCGCCATCGGTGAACGCGGCGCTGCTGAGGCTGATGGAGGCGGGCGCATCGAACGCCGGCCCGGCAAGGGGACTTCGGTGCGCGCCGGCGCGGACGCCGCGCAGCAGCCGGCCCGGCAGCGCCGTCATGCGCCGCTGCCCGCGCTGCGGATCGCAACAGTGGGCGACCGCAGGAGATCACCCAGTTCGCTGGGAAGATAACCCTGCTCCACCAACCGGGGCAGTACGCCGCCGCTTTCGATGATGTCGAGGATGAGCCCGGGGAGTCTGGGGACGCGTCCGGATGCACCCGTGGTGTCGTTGCGCCAGGTGCCGCCGGTCAGGTCGAAGGTGGCCGTGTCGCCTTCGTGGAAAACGCTGGTGGCGTCGGGCACGGTCATGGCCGGGAGGCCGGCGTTGACGGCATTGCGAAAGAACAAGGAGTTGAATTCCTCGGCGACCAGTCCCGCGACGCCGAGTTCGACGAAGAGGGCCGCCACCGGCCGTGAGGATCCGAGCCCGAAGTTCCTGCCCGCCACCACGATGTCACCCGGGGACACCTGGTCGGTCCAACCCGGACGAACCTCGTAGAAAATGTGCCTGGCGGCTTCGGACGGATCCATCTTCATCGCGAAGGCCGGATACATGGCGTCGGTGTTGAGGTTGTCTCCGAACAGCCAGAGCTTGCCCCGAAACTCCACGGTCATGCCGTCACACTCCTCGGGTCGGTGATGTAGCCGGTGATCGCCGACGCGGCGACGGTGGCCGGTGATGCCATGAAGATCTCGGCCTCGGTGCTGCCCATGCGCCCGGTGAAGTTGCGGGTGCTCGAGGTGATGCATACCTCTCCGGGACCGACCACACCCATGTGGTAGCCGAAACAGGCGCCGCAGGTGGAGTTCGTGATGACCGCACCCGCGTCCGCCAGGTCCTGCAAGTACCCCAGCCGCATGGCCTCCCGGTACACCGCCTGGGAGGCGGGCGTGACCAACAGGCGCACACCGGGTGCGACGGACTTGCCGCGCATCACCCGTGCGGCGATAGCGAGGTCTTCGAGCTGTCCGTTCGCGCACGAGCCGATGAAGGCCTGGTCGACCTTGCGGCGGTCCAGCTGGGAGACGGGCAGCCCGTTGCGGCTGACCGTTCCCGGTCGCGCCACGTAGGGCTCCAGTGTCGTCAGATCGACACGGCGGATCTCTTGGTATGCGGCATCGGAATCCGGTGTGACGGCACCGTATTCGGTGACACCACGGTCGTCGAGAAACGACGTCAATACGTCGTCGGGCTCGAACGTCGCGAAGTCGGCGGAAACCTCGGCGCACTGGGTCGCGACGGTCCGCCGGTCATGCATCGGGATGCCGGCCAGGCCGGTGCCGCCGAATTCCAGGTTGCGGTTCGGGGCATCGCCGTACTCGTTGGCGATATGCAAGAAGATGTCTTTTCCGCTGACGGTCTCGGGCTTGGCGCCCTCGAGCTCGTAGCGGATTGTGGGCGCGACCTGAAACCATGTCGTGCCGGTGCACATGATCGAATAGATCTCCGCGGGCCCGAGGCCCCGCGCGGCGGTGTTGTAGGCGCCCGCCGCGCAGGTGTGAGAGTCGGTGCAGGCCAAGATTTCTCCGGGCCGCGCCAGTCCGTTCTCGGCGATCACCTGGTGGCAGATGCCGTGCCGGCCGACGTCATAGAACCGTTCGACGCCGAAATCGGCGACGAATTCGCGGGCCCGCGGACCGCCCGCGGCGTCTTTGATTGTCGGTGCGGGCACGGCGTGGTCCATGACGACCGCCAGCTTGTCGGGGTCGTGAATCCGGTTGGGCGTAATCCACATCGTGGCGAACTGCAAATCGATGAGCACGGTCATATCGACGTCGACCACGACGGTGTCACCCGCGGACACCGCATCCAGACCGGCTTTGCGGGCGAAGATCTTCTCGATGATCGTCATGCCCATGAGGGGTCCTTTCGCGCGTAGCGGGCATCGCGTTCCAGCCAGTCGGCCATTCCGACCATGTTGAAGAAATCGGCGGGTGTGCTGGGCAGGTGGCCGGCGATGTCGGTGCCGTTCAATTCGCAAAGGCTCTGCAACATACCGAAAGTCGCCTGCATCAAGAGGTTGCTCGGATGGATCGCGATGGCGTAGCCCAACTCCTGCAGCCGCGAGGCCGACTGCAGCGGTGTCAGGCCACCGAGCACCAGGTTGATCAGCAGGGGTGCGTCCACTTCGCGCGCGATGCGCTCCACCTCGCCGGCGTCCTGCGGCGCCTCGACGAAGATGATGTCGGCACCCGCCTGCGCGTACCGGTTGGCGCGCTCGATGGCGGCGTCCAGGCCGAGGGGCGCCCGCGCGTCGGTGCGGGCCACCACCAACAGGTTGTCATCGGAGCGGGTGTCCAGCGCCGCGGCCAGAGTCTGCTCGAACACCGCAGTGTCGACCACCTGTTTGTCGGGCAGGTGGCCGCAACGCTTCGGAAAGACCTGGTCCTCCAACTGAATCGCGGCCACCCCCGCCGCGTCGTAGGAGCGAACGGTGCGCACCACGTTCATGGGCGCGCCGTAGCCGGTGTCGGCGTCGGCGATCAGGGGGACGTCACCCAGCGCGTCGGTGATCATCGCGACCCGGCCGGCCATCTCGGTTGCGGTGACCAGCCCGATGTCGGGTAGGCCGAAGCCGGAGGCTGCCACGCCGGCGCCGGTCATGTACGCCGCGGTGTGGCCGGTGCGTTTCGTCAGGTGTGCGGAGATGCCGTCGAAAACGCCTGGCGCGACGATGAGTTCCCGGGTGCTGAGCATGTCCTTCAGCCGTTGTCGGGCCGGGGTAGTGGCCATGAGTTTCCTTTCAGTCCAGCGCGCCCGCGACCGGGGCCGCGAGCAGATCCGTCAGTTGGTCGATGTCGTCGAGGTCGTCGAGATTGACCACCGCCCGCTCGATCGCTTCGGCGCGCGACCGGCTGGTGACCCGGTCGGCGAGCGAGTGGAACTTGTCGACGAGTTCGTCGTTGGCGACGGGGTCGGTGGGCGCGCCATGCGGCAAGGCCACACGGGCGCGGTGGACCGCACCGTCACGGGTGGTGACCGCGACATCGGTGCGGAATTTCTCGGTGAAATCGGCGTGGGTGAGCGATTCGTCCAGGTGCACCGTCGTCGCCGCGATGAGCGACCAGATGTCGTCCGAATCGAGGCGGGCGGGGGTGAACTGCTCGGGCAGCACGTTGCCGTCGAGCAGCGCCGCGGCGGTCACATAGCCGATGTTCATCTGGGCGCCGATCGGGGTCAGCGGTTTGTCCGGCTGCCACCAGCCGTGCTTGTAGATGGTCTCGCCCACGGTGATGTCGATTTTCGAAATATCCTCGGGCGCAACGGATTCGCGCACCAGCCTGGCGGCGTCGATCGCTGCGTGCACCCCACCCATCGCGGCGTAGGACTTGACCATGATGATGGTGGTCTCCCAGCGTTGGCCGAGTTCGCCGGTCAGCGGCGCGGCGTCGGGATCGTGCCCCTCGCCGAAAACGCTGAGAAACCCGCCGTATTCGCGCTCGAACACCCGCTTGATGCCGGTGTAACCGGCCGCCGCCAGTCCCGCCGCGTAGAAGCCGTTGCGCGCCGCGAAGCCGTGGTGCATGCGCTTGCTCATGGCCTCGTACTGCGCGGCCATCAGACCCGCCGACTGCGTGCCGGCCAGCCCGAGGGCGTCCTCCAATTGCGCCGGCGGCAGCCCGCGTAACTTTCCCGACGCCATTGCCGCGGCGTGGGTGCCGAAAACCGAGCCCGAGTGCCAGCCGCGGTCGAGCATCTGAGTGCCGTGCAGCGTGTAGCCGACGCGCGGACCCACCTCGAAGCCGGCGATCGCGGCCAGCAGGAGGTCGGCACCGGTCGAACGGTGCGGCCGCGTGGACGCCGTCGAGAGCAGCGCGGGAATCAGCAGCGAGCAGCTGTGCAGCGGGGCAAGGGGGTGAAAGTCGTCGAGCTCGAAGCCCTGGATGAAGGTGCCGTTGAGGATCGCCGCCGCGGGCGCTCCGGAGGTGCGTCCGGTGCCGATGACCACGGTGTCGCCGGGACTTTCGAGCGCGACGACGGCGTCGGTCGCGATGCGTGACCACGGCAGTTGCGCCCCGACGAGCGCGCAGCCGATCCCGTCCAGGAGCAGGTGTTTCGCACGGTCGAGGACGGGACGCGGGACGGTGTCGAGCGTGAGACCGGCGACCCAGGTGGCAAGTCGCCCGGTCGGCCCTTCCGGGTCGGTGGCGGCCGGGGCGTTCATCGGGCCTCCCTGCGCTCTGGGTCAGTTGTTATATACATATAACAACTGATCGGACTGCGCAAGGGAGGCCGTGTGGAAGCATTGACGACCGTGCAGCAGGGCAAAGGTGGGCCGGTATCGGCGGCGGCCGGGGTACCGCTGCACCGGCAGCTGTTCTTGGTGCTGCACGACGAGATCGACCGTGGCGTCATCGCCCCTGGCGACGCGTTGCCAACCGAGCAGACCCTGTGCGACCAGTTCGGCGTATCGCGCATCACCGTGCGCCGGGCGCTGGGGGACCTGGCCGAGCAGGGATACATCGAGCGCAGGCACGGTGTCGGGTCGTTCGTGCGGCCGCACGGCCCAGCGGATGTCTCGGGCGTTTTGGCGGCGGGGCGTTCCTTTATGCAGGGGCTGCGACAGACGCAATTCGAAACCAAGGTCGATGTCGTCGAGCTGGGGAAGCGCCGTCCCCCGAGGGCCATCGGTGAGGCGCTGGAAGCTCCCGGCGAGTTGCTGCAGATCGTGCGGGTGCGGCGCCAACGCCGAACCGATGAGCCGTTGATGGTGACCGAAGCCTGGCTGCCGCCGGAATGGTCCGACGTGCTGACCGAGCGGGAACTGCGGCGCAGACCGCTTTACGAGCTGTTATCGGACGGGGGCGTCGTCGTGGACCGCGTGCTGCACGAGATCACGGCGGAGATCGCCGGACCCCGCCACGCGCACCTGCTCGGCACGGCCATCGGCGCCGCGCTGCTGCGCGTCAACCGCCTGTCGTTCGTGGCCGAGGCGCCGCATCACTACGTGTCGACCGTGTTGTCGCCGAGCCGCAGCCGTGTCCTGCTCAGCCAGACGGCGGAGGAGATGGAGACCGGCGACGGCCTGAGAATCGCCCACGACGTCGGCGGGGACACCGGCTAACGGGCGTCGTGCAGCGCCGCGTCGATCGCTTCGGCATCCGGTGCGCAGTTGCCGGCGCCCGGCACCAGCGTCGCCAGTGCGCCGGCGGCGCAGGCGCGCCGCAATGCGCTCAGCCGCTGGGCAGGCGAACCGGGATGCGGCGGCCAGCTGCCGGCCAGCACTCCGGCGAACACGTCACCGGCCCCGGTGGTGTCCACCGCGGCCACCGGGGGAGCGGGCACCAGGAATTCGCCGTCGACACCGACGTACCGGGCGCCGCGCGCGCCCAGCGTCGTCACCAAGTGTGTTGGGCGCCAGGGCCATTCGTCGGCCTCGGCTTCGTTGGCGATCACCACGTCGGCTGCGGCCGCCAGGTCGGCCAGCGAGTCCTGGTCCCGGCCGGCCGGCGAGGCATTGACGATGACGACCGCCCCGGCCGAACGGGCCTGTTGCGCTGCGGCCACCGCCGCCTGCACCGGAATTTCCAACTGCGTCAATAACACATCGCAGCCGGCGATGACGCTTCGCACGGCCGCGGCATCCAGCGCCAGCCGGCCGTTGGCGCCCGGCGCGACCACGATGGTGTTCTCGGCGTGGGCGTCGACGACGACGATCGCCGTGCCGCTCGGCCCGGGCGTTTCGGCGGTGGCGTCCAGGCGCACGCCGTTGTCCAGCAGGTGGGCGCGCAATTGGCGGGCGGCCGGGTCATCGCCGATCGCGCCGACGAATTGAACCCGTGCGCCGGCGCGCGCCGCCGCCACCGCCTGGTTACCGCCCTTGCCGCCGGGCGCGTAGGTCAGCGACGACGCCAGCACCGTCTCGCCGGGAGAGGGGAGGGCATCGACGCGCAGCGACAGGTCCATGTTCACGCTGCCGACCACACAGACCCGTGCCATTACGTTGACGTTAGCCGATTCCAAGAGCCAAACAGTGTGCCGTGACGTGGTTTTGGCGCCTGGGTCAGCATGCGCATTCCTCGCCACGCCACGCCGCGAAGCCCTCCCGGACCGCAAAGCCGGCGATGGCGAGTCCGACCGCCGGGTCCAGCCACCAGCCGCCCGGCCACACGGCGATGACGGCCAGCGTGAGAAGGACCGCCGCTGATTGCGCAGCGCAAAGATAGTTCTGTGTGCCCTCCCCGGCCGTGGCCCGCGAGTCCAGACGCCTGCCGAGCCTCTGCTTGGCCCGGCCGAGAAGCGGCATCAGGATTAGCGCCGCGGCGGTCAACGCCATCCCGATCCATGTCGTTTCGGGGCGGGCCCCGGCGAGCAGGCTACGGACCGATTCGAAGGCGACGTAGGGCGCGACGAGCCAGAACGAGACGGCCACCCCACTTTGCGCCCGGCGCTCCGAGGTCTCCGACAGCGTGCGTGCACCCGTGAACCGCCACACGACGATCACGCTCGCCAAGCCCTCGACCGCGCTACCCAGCGCCCAGCCGATCAGGGAGACGGATCCGGCGGTGAACCCTTGCCACAGGCCGAGCCCGCCCTCCGCGCACATCCACGCCAGGCTCGCCCACGCGAGCCATCGCACCAGGCGCGCAGCCCGTACCCATTCGGCGTCACGCTCCGGGCGACGGATGGTTGTCACGTCGGTCGTCCCGCAACCGCGACCCTCCGCGCACCCATAGCTCATAACGCCAAGAATAAGTGGGCTCCGTTAGCTGAATGAAGGGTTGGGCGGCGTCGGCGTCGAATGCTTTGCCGCAATCGCCCATATCTGCAGACACGCGCGCTAGTGTGCTGCGTGAGCGATGCTGCGTGTCCGAGGAAGGGCGAAGTCGAGTGACATCGAGCGAGCTAAGAGACGCTGAGCCGGCTTCCAACACCACACCGGAACATGCCGCGGGGCAGGCTCCGGCCGAAATGCCTGTGACAGAGCAAGGCCCGGCCCGCAAGCGCCATAAGTTCCGTCGCCGTCGGCGTTTCCGAATCGGCCTGCAATCCAAGCTGCTGCTGATGTTGCTGCTCTCCAGCATCCTGTCGATCGGGGTGATCGGGTTCATCGGGGCGTCGTCGGGCCGCAACGCCCTGCGCCAAGTCGAATCCGAGCGACTCACCGAACTGCGCGAGTCCCAGGCGCGCCAGGTGCAGTCGCTCTTCAGAGAGGTGACCAACTCCCTGATCGTCTACAGCGGCGGCTTCAGCATCGTCGAGGCGATGACGGCGTTCACCGATGGATTCGCCCAGTTGTCCAATGCGACGATCAACCCGGCCCAGCAGCAGGCGATCGTCAACTACTACGACGACAACATGATCAAGCCAATCAAACGGATCACGGGTGAAGATCTCGATCGCAACGCCATCCTCCCGAGTTCCAACGCGCAGAAGTACCTTCAGGCCTACTACACCGCGCCCTACCGTTCGATCTCCGAGGCGAGGAAGGTCGACGACGCCGGCGATGGCAGTGCGTGGTCGGCGGCCAACGCTCGCTACGGCTTCTACATGCGCGAGATCGTCAGCCGCTTCGAATACCCCGATGCGCTGTTGCTGGACATGCAGGGCAACGTCGTCTATTCGGTGAATAAGGGCCCGGACTTGGGCACCAACATTCTGACCGGGCCTTACCGGGAATCCAAGTTGCGCGATGCGTACCAAAAGGCCTTGCGCTCCAACGATCTCAGCTTCGTCTGGATCACCGACTTCCAGCCGTACCAGCCGGAACTCGACACCCCCACGGCGTGGGCGGTGTCGCTGGTGGGAATGAACGGGAAATTCAACGGCGTCATGGCCCTGCCACTGCCGATCTCGAAGATCAACAGGATCATGACCGCCGACAAACACTGGGATGCCGCGGGAATGGGCCCGTCGACCGAGACTTACCTCGCCGGAGCCGACAACCTGATGCGTTCCGACTCGAGGCTTTTCCTGGAGGATCCGGCCGAATACCGGCGCGAGGCGGTGGCATCGGGCACGCCGCCCGACGTGGTCGACGAAGCGATCCGGCTGGGTGGCACGACCCTGGTCCAGCCGGTCCCCACCGCGGGCCTTCGCGCCGCCCAACGTGGACAGACCGGAGTCATCAGCGCCACCGACTATATGGGCAACAGGGAGCTGGAAGCCTACGCGCCGCTGAGCGTGCCGAACTCCGATCTGCACTGGTCGATCCTGGCGACACGGGACAACTCCGACGCTTTCGCGCGCCTGGGCAGGTTCAGCAGGACGGTAGTGCTGGCGGTGGCGATCATGATCTTCGCCATCTGCGTGGCGTCGATGGTGCTGGCCCAACTGATGTTGCGGCCGATCCGTCGGCTGCAGGCCGGCACGCAGAAGATCAGCTCCGGCAACTACGAGGTCGACATCCCGGTCACCACCCGCGACGAGATCGGCGACCTGACCGCTGCTTTCAACGAAATGAGTCGCAGCCTGGCAATCAAGGAGGAACTTCTCAACGAACAGCGCCGGGAGAACGACCGCCTGTTGCTGGCGCTGATGCCCGAGTCCGTCGTTCAGCGATATCGCGAGGGTCAGGAGACCATCGCGCTGGAACACCAGGGCGTGGCCGTCATCTTCGCCGAAATCGTCGGGCTCGACGAGGTTTCCGTGGATGTATCCGGCGACGAGCTCGTCGGGATCGTCGACGAACTGTTCCGGCAGTTCGATTCGGCGGCCGAATCTCTGGGCGTCGAGCGGATTCGCACGTTCCATAACGGCTATCTCGCCAGCTGCGGTGTGGTCACGCGGCGGCTGGACAGCATCCACCGCAGCGTCGACTTTGCTATCGAAATGCGCCAAATCATCGATAGATTCAACGGCCAGACCGGCCACCAGCTGCGCCTTCGGGTGGGCATCAGCACCGGTGACGTCATCAGCGGACTGGTGGGCCGTTCGGGGCTCGTCTACGACATGTGGGGCGCCGCGGTCAGCCTCGCTTACCGGATGCAAAGTGGCGCAAACCAATCGGGTATCTACGTCACCTCCCAGGTCTACGAGGCGATGCGGGACGTGCGGCAGTTCACGCCGGCCGGCACCATTTCGGTCAGCGGAACCGACCAGGCGATCTACCGGTTGTCGGAGCGATCATGAACCTGTTCGACTCATCGTGGTTCTACTGGGCCATCGGCGTAGCGGTCGGATTCCCGGTGGCCTTGATCCTGCTTACCGAGCTGCACCGCACGCTGGTCCGCCGACACAGCCAGTTGGCCCGGCAGGTAAGCCTGCTGCGTAACTACCTGCTGCCGCTGGGTGCGTTGTTGCTGCTGCTCGTCGAGGCTTCGCAGGTGCCCGCCAAAGACGGCTCGGTGCGGATCCTGACCACGCTCTTCGGCCTGCTGGTGCTCGTGCTGGTGTTGTCCGCGCTGAACGCCACCGTGTTCGAGGGCGCGCCCGACAAGAGCTGGCGCAAACGGCTGCCCACCATCTTCGTCGATGTCGCCCGCTTCGGAGTCATCGGCGTCGGCCTGGCGGTGATGCTGTCAATGATCTGGGGCGTCCGGATCGGTGGCCTGTTCACCGCGCTGGGCGTCACCTCGGTGGTCATCGGTCTGATGCTGCAGAACTCCGTCGGCCAGGTGGTGTCCGGGTTGTTCATGCTGTTCGAGCAGCCGTTCCGGATCGATGAGTGGCTGGACACCGGGACCGCGCGGGGGCGTGTCGTCGAAGTGAACTGGCGGTCCGTGCACATCGACACCGGCAGCGGCATCCGCATCATGCCCAACTCGATGCTCGCCAGCACCTCGTTCACCAACCTCAGTCGCCCGTCGCGCGCGTACGACTGCGCGATCACAACCAAGTTCGCGCCCGGCGATTCCCCGGACAAGGTGTGCGCGATGCTCACGCGGGTCGCTACGGCGTTGCCGGCCCGCAGGCCCGGAACCTTGCCCACCGCAGTCTCCTTGGGCGGCGCCCAGTACCGCACGACCATCCGGTTGGCGTCCCCCGCCGACGCCGAAGCCACCGAAGCGACCTTCCTGCGCTGGGTTTGGTATGCGGCGCGGCGGGCGCGCCTGCATCTTGACGGTGCCGACGACAACTACTCCACCAAACAACGCGTGGAAAAAGCCTTGCGCACGGTCGTCGCGCCGGCGTTGCGGCTGAGCCATACCGATCAGCAATCGCTCGTCCCGTACGCGAAGCTCGTCCGCTACGGTGCCGACGAAATCCTCGAATCCGCCGGCCAGGTCTCGCCCGGCATGACCTTCCTGGTGGCCGGCCGGGTGCGCTTGACGGCGACGACCGACGACGGCTCGGTGGTGCCAGTCACCACCCTGGACGAGGGATCGTTCCTAGGCCTGACCGCGCTGACCCGCCAGCCCAACCTCGCCGGCGCGTATGCGCTGGACGAGGTGACGGCACTGCAGATCGATCGCGAGCACCTCGAGCATCTGGTGATGCGTAAGCCGTTGCTGCTCCAAGACTTAGGACGACTCATCGAGGAGCGACAAGCCAAGGTGCGACAGGTGACGCACCGTGAACGGACCAGCCCGGCCCGCATCGGGGTACCGACGGCGGCAAAAACACTTCGCTGACCCACCGGAGACCGCGACTTGATAGTCGGCGCGTTACGCGCGGGGCGGATGCCGTAATACCCGGGCCGCCTCACCTGGCCGGTTAAGGCCCGATACCCTGGTTCAATGAGTCTGCAAGCACCATTCCTCAGCGGTGGGGCTCAACAGCGGGAGTCTGACTTGCGCCGGGAGGTCCACAACGCCGCCCGCCGCGCCCGGGTCGCGTCCCGCGTCCTGGCATTGCTGCCGACGGTCGCCAAGGACCAGGCACTGCGGTCGGCGGCCGACGCGATAGCGGCCCACACCGATTTGATCCTGTCGGCCAATGCCGAAGACCTCAGCGCCGCCGAGGCCTCCGGCACCCCGACCGCGATGCTCGACCGGTTGGCGCTGGACCCCAGACGTGTCGAGGGAATTGCCGCCGGCCTGCGTCAGGTCGCCGGGTTGCCTGACCCGGTCGGCGAGGTGCTGCGTGGCTACACCCTGCCCAACGGTTTGCATCTGCGGCAGCAGCGCGTGCCGCTCGGCGTCGTCGGCATGATCTACGAAGGCCGGCCCAACGTGACGGTCGACGCCTTCGGTCTGGCGCTCAAGTCGGGCAACGCCGTGTTGCTGCGCGGAAGTTCTTCGGCCACCCGGTCCAATCAGGCGCTGGTGCAGGTGCTGCGCGCTTCGCTGGTCAGCGAGGACCTGCCCGCCGATGCGGTGCAACTGCTTTCGGCCGCCGACCGCTCGACGGTCACGCACCTGATCCAGGCCCGCGGCCTGGTCGACGTGGTGATTCCGCGCGGGGGAGCCAGCCTGATCAACGCGGTGGTCCGCGACGCGCAGGTGCCCACCATCGAGACCGGCGTGGGCAACTGTCACGTATACGTCCACGAGGGCGCCGACCTGGACGTGGCGGAACGGATCCTGCTGAACTCCAAGACCCGTCGGCCCAGCGTCTGCAACGCCGCCGAGACGCTGTTGGTCGATGCCGCCATCGCCAAGAAGGCGCTGCCCCGGTTGGTGGCCGCCCTGGAGGATGCCGGCGTGACCGTGCACGGCGGGTTCTCGGCGGACGCGGGGGAGGACGACCTGCGCCGCGAGTACCTGTCGATGGACATCGCTGTCGCGGTGGTCGACGGCATCGACGCCGCGATCGCCCACATCAACGAGTACGGCACCGGGCACACCGAGGCCATCGTCACCAGCAATATGGCTGCGGCGCAACGGTTTAGCGACGGCGTCGACGCCGCCGCGGTGATGATCAACGCGTCGACGGCGTTCACCGACGGTGAGCAGTTCGGTTTCGGCGCCGAGATCGGCATCTCCACCCAGAAATTGCACGCGCGCGGCCCCATGGGGCTGCCGGAATTGACCTCGACCAAGTGGATCGCGTGGGGCGACGGGCAAATCCGCCCCGCCTGACCGCGACGAAAAGTGCTTTAGGAGAACCGAGATAGTGAGCGTGCCCGCCCGGCCCAAGCCGCTGTTCGCCGACATCGACGACGTCTCGCGACGGTTGGCCGAGACCGGTTACCTGCCCGACACCGCCACCGCGACCGCGGTGTTCCTGGCCGACCGGCTGGGCAAGCCCCTGCTGGTGGAGGGCCCCGCCGGCGTGGGCAAGACCGAGCTGGCCCGCGCCGTCGCCCAGGCGACCGGTTCCGGACTGGTCCGCCTGCAGTGCTACGAGGGGGTGGACGAGGCTCGCGCCCTCTACGAGTGGAACCACGCCAAGCAGATCCTGCGCATCCAGGCCGGCTCCGGGGACTGGGACCAGACCAAGGACGACGTGTTCAGCGAGGAGTTCCTGCTGCAGCGTCCGCTGCTGACCGCCATCCGGCGCACCGAGCCCACGGTCTTGCTGATCGACGAAACCGATAAGGCCGACATCGAAATCGAGGGCCTGCTGCTCGAGGTGTTGTCCGACTTCGCGGTGACCGTGCCCGAGCTGGGCACGATCGCCGCCGAGCGGACGCCGTTCGTGCTGCTGACCTCCAACGCCACCCGCGAACTGTCGGAGGCCCTCAAGCGTCGCTGCCTGTTCTTGCACATCGACTTTCCCAGTCCCGAATTGGAACGCCGCATCCTGTTGTCGCGGGTGCCCGAGCTGCCCCAGCACCTCGCCGAGGAGCTGGTGCGAATCATCGGCGTGCTGCGCGGCATGCAACTCAAGAAGGTGCCGTCCATCGCCGAGACCATCGACTGGGGCCGGACGCTGCTCGCGCTGGGCCTGGACACCATCGACGACTCCGTCGTTGCCGCCACCCTGGGCGTGGTTCTCAAGCATCAGTCCGACCAGCAGCGCGCAACCGGCGAGCTCCGGTTGAACTAGGGACGCACCGATGGCCCCCCGCCGCATCCGACCGACCCGGCCCCTCGCCCCGCACGGGCTGCCCGGCCACCTGGTTGGCTTCGTGGAAGCCCTTCGCGCGGTGGGGATTTCGGTGGGACCGTCCGAGACGGTGGACGCCGGGCGGGTGATGGCCACCCTCGGTTTGGGCGATCGTGAGGTGTTGCGCGAGGGCATCGCCTGCGCCATGTTGCGCCGTCCCGAACACCGCGAGACTTACGACGCCATGTTCGACCTGTGGTTTCCCGCGGCGCTGGGCACCCGCGCGGTGGTGACCGACGAGGAGGCCGACGCGCAAGGCGATACCTCGTTGCCGCCCGACGACGTCGAGGCGATGCGCCAGATGCTGCTGGATCTGCTCACCGAGAACCCCGAGCTCGCCGACATGGACCAGCGGCTGGTCGCGATGATCGCGCGCATCGTGGAGGCCTACGGCAAATACAGTTCCAGCCGCGGCCCGTCGTTCTCGTCGTACCAGGCGCTCAAGGCGATGGCCCTGGACGAGTTGGAGGGCAAACTGCTGGCCGGGCTGCTCGCCCCGTACGGCGACGAACCCACGCCCACCCAGGAACAGATCGCCAAAGCCATGGCGGCGCAGCGGATCACGCAATTGCGCAAGATGGTCGACGCCGAGACCAAGCGGCGGACCGCCGAGCAGCTGGGCCGCGACCACGTCCAGATGTACGGCATCCCACAGCTTTCCGAGAACGTCGAGTTTCTGCGGGCCTCCGGCGAACAGCTGCGCCAGATGCAACGGGCGGTGGCTCCGCTGGCCCGGACTCTGGCCACCCGGCTGGCGGCCCGGCGGCGCCGCAGCCGCGCGGGCGTGATCGACCTGCGCAAGACGCTGCGCAAGTCGATGTCCACCGGGGGCGTGCCGATCGACGTGGTGCTGGCCAAACCCCGCCCCGCGCGCCCGGAGCTGGTGGTGCTGTGTGACGTGTCCGGCTCCGTCGCCGGGTTCAGCCACTTCACCCTGCTGCTGGTACACGCGCTGCGCCAACAGTTCTCGCGGGTGAGGGTGTTCGCGTTCATCGACACCACCGACGAGGTCACCCAGATGTTCGGGCCCGAAGCCGACCTGGCCGTGGCGATCCAGCGGATCACCCGGGAGGCCGGCGTGTACAGCCGCGACGGGCATTCCGACTACGGCAACGCCTTCGCGTCGTTCGTGCAGGCGTTCCCCAACGTCCTTTCCCCGCGCAGCTCGCTGCTGGTGCTCGGTGACGGCCGCACCAACTACCGCAATCCGGAGACCGAGCTGCTGGCCCACATGGTGACCGCCAGCCGGCACGCGCACTGGCTGAATCCCGAGCCCAAACACCTGTGGGGCAGCGGCGACTCGGCGGTGCCGCGTTACCAAGAGGTCATCACGATGCACGAATGCCGGTCGGCCAAGCAGCTCGCCGCCGTGATCGACCAGCTGCTACCGGTCTGAGGGCGTTCTTCCTCCCTGCGTCACGCTGGCGTGACGCTCGGCCACCTGCGTCACGCTGGCGTGACGCTCGCGGGAGGCCCCCGGGGTGCCGACCGGCCCGCGGGCTGAGGAATCGGGCCGGATCGCCGCCTCAAGTAAGCTGGCAAATCGTGCAAAAGCAGCTGCGCAGGCTGGGAGTGATGGGTGGGACGTTCGATCCCATCCATTACGGGCACCTGGTTGCCGCGAGTGAGGTCGCCGACCTGTTCGACCTCGACGAAGTGGTGTTCGTCCCCAGCGGTCAGCCCTGGCAGAAGGACCGCCACGTTTCCGCCGCCGAGGACCGATACCTGATGACGGTGATCGCCACCGCGTCCAACCCGCGCTTCTCGGTGAGTCGGGTCGACATCGACCGCGCCGGGCCCACCTACACCAAGGACACCCTGCGGGAACTGCACGCCCTCAACCCCGATTCGCAGCTGTACTTCATCACCGGGGCCGACGCGCTCGCTTCCATCCTGTCCTGGCAGGGCTGGGAGGAGTTGTTCGAGCTGGCGCGGTTCGTCGGCGTCAGCCGGCCCGGCTACGAGCTGCGGCGCGAACACATCACCGGCGTGCTGGGCGAGCTGGCGGAGGACGTGCTGACGCTCGTCGAGATCCCGGCGCTGGCGATCTCGTCGACCGACTGCCGTCTGCGCGCCGAGCAGCACCGGCCCCTGTGGTACCTGATGCCCGACGGCGTGGTGCAGTACGTCTCCAAGCGCCGGCTGTATCGCGGCGAACAATCGAAGGACACCGTGAGCCGATCAACCCTGCCCGCCGGGAAGAACACATGACCGCCACGCAGGAGGCGATCGACATGGCGACCGTGGCCGCCGGCGCGGCCGCCTCGAAACTGGCCGACGATGTCGTCGTGATCGACGTGTCCGGTCAACTTGTCATCACCGACTGCTTCGTCATCGCTTCGGCGTCCAACGAGCGGCAGGTCAATGCCATAGTCGACGAGGTCGAGGAGAAGATGCGCAGGGCGGGCTACAAGCCGGCGCGCCGGGAGGGCACCCGGGAGGGCCGCTGGACGCTGCTGGACTACCGCGACATCGTCGTGCACATCCAGCACCAGGACGACCGCGACTTCTATGCCCTGGACCGGTTGTGGGGCGACTGCCCGGTCGTGCCGGTGGACCTGGCCGCGGTTCCCGACGACTCGGCGGGCGCGCAATGACGATTCGTCGGCTGATCATGTTGCGGCACGGGCAAACCGAGTTCAACGCGGGCAGCCGCATGCAGGGGCAGCTGGATTCCCAACTCAGCGAGCTCGGGCGGGCGCAAGCGATCGCCGCCGCCGAGGTGCTCGGCAAGCTACAGCCATTGCTCATCGTGTCGTCGGATCTGCATCGCGCCTACGACACGGCGATCCGGCTCGGGGAGCGGACCGGCCTGCCGATCCGGGTGGATCCGCGGTTGAGGGAAACCCATCTCGGCGACTGGCAGGGGCTGACGCACACCGAGGTCGACACGCAGGCCCCCGGTGCCCGGCTGGCCTGGCGGGAAGACGCCACCTGGGCGCCCCATGGTGGCGAAAGCCGGGTCGACGTCGCCGCCCGCAGCGTTCCGTTGGTTACCGAACTGGTCTCCGGCGAGCCGGAATGGGGTGGCCCCCAGCACGCCGATCGGCCGGTGGTGCTGGTGGCCCACGGCGGGCTGATCGCCGCGCTGTCGGCCGCGCTGCTCAAGCTTCCGGTCGCGAACTGGCCGACCTTGGGCGGCATGGGCAACGCCAGCTGGGTGCAGCTTTCCGGCCATGCCGACGACTCCGGGGCGGGTTTCGACAGCATCCGCTGGCGCCTCGATGTGTGGAACGCTTCGGCGCAGGTGCCCAACGATGTCCTCTGATGCACGGCCCACCCTGCTGATCTTCGCCGACTCGCTGGCCTACTACGGGCCCACCGGCGGCCTGCCCGCCGACGATCCGCGCATCTGGCCCAATATCGTTGCAGCGCAATTGGGTTGGGATGTGGAACTCATCGGTCGCATCGGCTGGACCTGCCGCGATATCTGGTGGGCGGCGACCCAGGACCCGCGCGCCTGGGCGGCGCTGCCCAGGGCCGGGGCGGTCATTTTCGCGACCGGCGGCATGGATTCGCTGCCGTCGGTGCTGCCGACCGCGCTGCGCGAACTGATCCGCTACGTGCGCCCGCCGCGAGTGCGGCGCTGGGTCCGCGACGGCTACGGCTGGCTGCAGCCCAGGCTCTCGCCGGTGGCCCGGTCCGCGCTGCCCGCGCACCTGAGCGCCGAGTACCTCGAACAGACCCGCAACGCAATCGATTTCAACCGCCCGGGTATCCCGATCGTGGCCTCGCTGCCGTCGGTGCATATCGCCGACACCTACGGCAGGGCCCACCATGGCCGCCCGGCGACCGCCGCGGCGATCACGGAGTGGGCGCAAACCCACGACGTTCCCCTGGTGGACCTCAAAGCGGCTGTCGCCGAGCACATCATGAGTGGGCGCGGAAATCCCGACGGCATTCACTGGAATTTCGAAGCGCACCAGGCGGTCGCCGAGCTGATGCTGAAGGCCCTGGCCGAAGCCGGCGTGGCGACGATGCAGGGGGGGCACCGCCCGCTTGCGGGGGACGCGCAGCGCGATGAGGTGGGGGCACCTCCCGCTTGCGGGGGAGAGCCGCGCAATCAGACCGGCGTTCACACCGACAAGCCACGCGGGTAGCTCGATGTCCGTCGTAGTGGTGACCGACGCGTCGGCGCGCTTGCCGGCCGACTTGCTGGAGCAGTGGGCGATACGGGTTGTGCCGCTGCACATCCTGCTCGACGGTGTCGATTTGCGTGACGGCGTGGACCAGATCCCCGACGACATCTACAAGCGTCACGCCACCACCGCGGCGGCCACACCGGCCGAACTGGCCGACGCCTACCAGCAGGCGCTGGCCGACAGCGGCGGGGACGGCGTGGTGGCGGTGCACATTTCGTCCGCACTGTCGGGCACCTGCGGCGCGGCGGAACGGACCGCCGCCGACCTGGACGCCCACGTACGGGTCGTCGACTCGAAGTCGACCGCCATGGGCACGGGCTTCATCGCATTGGCCGCCGCGCGGGCCGCCGCCGCCGGCGGTGACCTCGACGCTGTCGCCGGCGCGGCGACCGCGGCCGCACGGCAAAGCCACGCCTTCATGGTGGTGCACCGGCTGGACAACCTGCGCCGCAGCGGGCGAATCGGCGGCGCCAAGGCATGGCTGGGCACGGCGCTGGCGCTCAAGCCGCTGCTGCGCATCGACGACGGCAAACTCGTTCTGGCGCAACGGGTACGCACCGTCACCCACGCGACGGAGGCGATGATCGACCGGGTCTGCGGGGTCGCCGGCGACAGTCCGGCCGCGCTGGCGGTTCATCACGTCGCCAACCCGGACGGCGCCAAGGAAGTGGCGGCGGAGCTGGCGCGCAGACTACCGGTCTGCGAGCCGGCGATCATCACCCCGCTGGGGCCGGTGCTGGCGCTGCATGTCGGTGCCGGAGCCGTCGCGGTGGTCGTGCAGCTGCCGACTTAAGCCGGCACCGCGCGCCGGGCGTTGTCGCCGCGGGGGTGTACCACCTGCGGCCACCAGAACCATCGTCCCAGCAGCGTCGCGATCGACGGCATCAGCAGCGTGCGCACGATCAGGGTGTCGAGCAGCAGACCGATGCACACCGTCGAGCCGAACTGGCCCAGCACCCGCAAGTCGCTGCCGAGCATCGAGGCCATCGTGAAGGCGAACACCAGGCCCGCGGCCGTCACCACCCCACCGGTACCCGCCATCGACCGGATGATTCCGGTCTTGAGCCCGGCATGGATCTCTTCTTTGAATCGCGAGACCAGCAGCAGGTTGTAGTCGGATCCGACGGCCAGCAGGATGATGACGGACAGCGCCATCACGATCCAGTGGATTCTGATGCCGAACAGGTCCTGCCAAATGAGCACGGACAGGCCGAATGACGCGGCGATCGAGCTGGCCGCAGTGCCGACGATCACCAGCGCGGCAACCACGCTTCGAGTCAGCAGGAGCATGATCATGAAGATCAGCGTCAGGGCCGACACCACGGCGATCATCAGGTCGTACTTCTCGCCGTCGGCCATGTCCCTGAACGTCGGGGCCGTGCCGCCGAGATAGACCTTGGCGTCCTGCAGAGACGACTGCTTGAGTCCCTCCTGCGCGGCGGTGCGCTCGGCGTCGACCCGCGAAATACCTTCCGGCGTCATCGGATCGCTCTGGTGGGTGATGAAGAATCGCGCCGACTTACCGTCGGGCGACAAGAACATGCGAAGGCCCGTCTGGAAATCGGGGTTGTCGAAAGCCTCCGGCGGCAGGTAGAAGAAGTCGTCGTTCTTCGACGCGTCGAAGCTCTGCCCCATCACGATCGCCGTATTGCTCATCGCCTCCATCTGGTCGATCATCGCCTTGAACGTCTGGTACAGGGTGAGCGTGATGCCCCTGGTGGTCTTCAGCGTGGTGATCAGCGTGGGAAACAGCGCATTCAGGTCGTGGGTGGCTTTGGCGGTGTGCGCGATGTCGGCGGTGAGGTAGTGGAACTGCTCGGCGAGCTGGTCGAACCCGTCGAACGTGTCGAAGAGGGACCGTAACCCGATGCACACGGGGATGTCGTAGCAGTGCCTCTCCCAGTAGAAGACGCTGCGAATCGGCCGGAAGGTGTCGTCGAAATCCGCGATGTGGTCACGCAGGGTATCGGTGATTTGCGACGTCACGGCCGTGGTCTTTGCGCTGTCGTCCGCGGCGTTCGACAGGTCTAGTGACACCTCGTATTGGCGCTGTGTGGTTTCGATCTGGGTCTGCAGGTCGTCGGCCATTCTGAGGATGTCGGCGATGCGCTCCTTCAGGAAGCCCATGTTCTGCATCGTCGTCTGGCTTTGGATGCTGTTCTGGAACGGTATCGAGCTGTGCTGAATCGGAATGCCCAGCGGCCTGGTGATGTCCTGAACCATGGCGATGCCGAGCGTGCGCATCTCGTTCTTGGCGACCCGGTCCAACACCAGCATGTCGGCCGGGTTTCGCATGTCATGGTCGGACTCCACCATCAGCATGTCGGGGTTCATCCGGGCCTGCGAGAAATGGCGGTCGGCGGCCGCCTGCCCGAGATTGGATGGGGCGGAGGTCGGTAGGTAGTAGCGGTCGTTGTAGCTCGTCTTGTAGCTCGGCAACGCGACCATGCCCACCAACACGACCGCGGCGCTCACGGCCAAAACCGGTGCGGGCCAGCGCACCACCGCGGTGCCCACCCGCCGCCAGAGCCGCCCGCGCTTGGCCGCCCGCTTGGACTCGAAGAGGTGAAAGCGACTGCCCACGAAGACAACCGCCGGACCCAGCGTCAGTCCGGCCAGCACCACCACCAGCATGCCGATCGCCACAGGGGCGCCCATGGTGTTGAACCAGGGCAACCGCGTGAAACTCAGGCAGTACGTCGCCCCGGCGATGGTCAGCCCCGACCCCAGCACAACCGGGGCCACCCCTTTGAAGGTGGTGTAGTACGCGGTTTCTCGATCCTCGCCGGCGCGCAACGCTTCTTGATAACGGCCGACGAGGAAGATGCCGTAGTCGGTGCCGGCCGCGATCGCCAGCATGGTGAGGATGTTGGCGGCGAAAGTGGTGAGCCCAAATGCGTTGTGGTACGCGAGAACGGCGACGACACCCCGCGAACAGGCCAGCGCGACAAAGGTCATGAACAGCTGGACCAGCGTGGTGACGATGGACCGATAGACCAGCAGCAACATGATCGCGATGGCACCCAAGGTGAACAGCGTGATCTTGGCCAGGCTGGCGTTACCGATGATGTGCATGTCGTCGGACAACGCGGCGGGACCGGTGACGTAGGCCTTCACACCCGGTGGTGCCTTGTTCTCGTCGATCACCTTGCGCACGGCGTCCACCGACTCGTTGGCCAGCGTGGTGCCCTGGTTTCCGGCCAGGTTGATCATCACGTACGCGCCCTTGGCGTCGGCGCTTTGCGCGCCCGCGGCGGTGAGCCGATCGCCCCAGAAGTCCTGGATGTGCTGGATGTGCTGGGGATCCTTGCGGAGGTCCCGAATCAGCTTGTCGTAGTACTGGTGCGCGTCCGGGCCGAGGGGCTGCTGGCCCTCCAGCACGATCATGACCGTGCTGTTGGAATCGAACTCGCGGAAGTTGTGGCCCAGCCGCATCATCGCCTTCATCGACGGCGCGTCCAGCGGTGTCATCGGCGCCGAATGGGCCTCGCCGACCTTTTCCAGCGTCGGGACGATGACGTTCACCAGGACCGTGACGAACACCCAGCCCACGATGATCGGCACCGCGAAGATTCGGATCGAGTGGGGCAGGTATGGCCGGTGGCCGCGCTCGGCCTTTGCTTGGGCCGGCGTCGTGACCGGTCCGGTGTCCTCGGTGTCCGCGGTGCCCAGGTGGCCCTTGCCCGTGCCGTCGCTCATGCGGACTTCACCAGGCAGAAGGTCTGCGCGTTGTGGCCGTCGGAGTTCCGCTGTTCGCGGACGACGCCGTCGACGGTGATCTTGCAGCTGATCTCACCGCTGTCGCTCTGCGCCATGATGTTGGCGCTCACCGAGGGCAAGGTGGTCGAGATGGTGGTCGACCACGGCAGTGGCGCCGCATTGACCTGATGGGTGTTGGCGTTCTCGTCCCAGTAGTTGATGTTGGCGGTGGCCCCGGGTGGCCCCGTGATGTCGTACACGACGACCTTCGGGTTGAACTGTACGATTTCGATCCCCTTGCCGGAGTTCGCGTTGAGATCCTGCGAGCCGAAAATCTTGTGGAGCCGCGACACGATCAACGCCGAAAGGGCCAAGACCACCACCAGAAGCAGCGGTATCCACGCCCTTTTGAGGACGCGGGTCACGGTGCCGGTACGTGGACCTGAGTCTGGACTAGCCACCACCTGACCGCCTTCCGCATTACCGCCACCCCGGCGCTGCCGCAAAGCTCACCTACGTCGCCGACGACACCGATGTCCCTCGACAATTTGCTCAGCTAAGCACTCTAAACCTTAGTGCACGCAAGCGTTCCTCCGGGTGCCTCCGATGTGGTGAACCGCATATGGTTCCGGGCCGTTACCGGGCCACCCTGCCGGTGACCGGCGGCAGATCGGCAAGCGTCACGATCCCGGGCTCGGCCGCCACCACCGCCGGGACCGCATTGGTCACCGGCATCGCCGTGTAGATCATTCCCAACCCCATGAACCCGGGCTCCGTCCAATCCTTCGGTGGCAGGCAATGCAGGACCGTCCGCATGTTGGGCAGTCCGTACACCTGGATGACGTGGCCGTGCTCCAGCGGCTTGGGCGGCACCACATGATTGCCCATGGTCCAGTTGAACCCGACGCTGACCACGTTGCGGTCGCCCTGCCAGCCGCGGTGGTATCCATAGACGCTGCCGACCGTTCCCGCGGGGATTTTCATGAAGCCCAGATCCGAATCCCCGGTGGCCGCGGTGAAGGTCACGTCGAAGGTCATCCGGTCCAGCTTCGCGCCGATCGCGTCTGCCATCATGGCGGCCGATTCGGCGAAGACCTCGCTTTCGCGCCGCACGCTTTCCGCCAGCCCCGGCGTGTCGGGATCCTGCGAGAAGCCCATCGCCGTCTGCGTTTCCGCCGACTCGTAGGTCGAGCAATCCACGGACTCGGTGATCCGGATTTCGTCGACGCGTTCGCACGCGCCGCTGAGCACCATGCCCACCATGTTGGTCATGCCCGGGTGCGCCCCACTGCCGAAGATCGTCGAACCGCCTCGTTTGCAAGCATCCACGATGCGTTCGCGGTCCTCGGGCGTCTGCTTGCCGCCGGTGATCCAGGCCGCGCTGGAGCACACGTTGACGCCCGCCTCCAGCAAGCGCACCAGCTCATCGATGTTGGGCCACAACGGGTTGTAGCAGCACGCGTCGGCACCTAGGGCGATCAGCGCGTCAATGTCGTTCGTCGCGCGCACGCCGGTCGGTTTCGGCCAGCCGGCCAGTTCGGCGGCATCCACGCCGACCTTGTCCGCTCCGTGCGCGTACACCCCGACCAACTCCATGTCCGGCCTGCCGATGATGGCGTGCAGCGAACGTCGCCCGATGTTGCCGGTCGTCCACTGGATGACGCGCAGCGGGCGGTCCGTCGGGGGTTTGCTCATCGCGTCTCCTTTGACGTGGGCGAATTTGGGTCATTATCGCCGCCATACGCCCGGGCGTGTCTACACCCTCAAGGTCAGCGGTTGCCCTGATTCAGCGCAGCCATGGCACTGGACATCAGCTGCGAAAAGGGATCGCCGCCCCCGCCGAAGGTGGCCTGACTGGCCGGTGCGATCACGGCCGCGGGGTCGAAGCCCCGCACTGGATCCACTTGAAGCGGAGCGGTAAGCGGGTCGTCGTTGCGCGAGTAGCCCGCATTCACCATCGGGGTCAGCTCCGCGTCGAGCTGATTCAGCACGTCTTCCGGCACGCCCAGGTAGCCCAAGGGCAGTACCAGCGGGAGGTGCCTTTCGGGAATCAGATACGTCGTCGTCTTCGCGCCCCTGGAGTTGACGGTCGTCCTGATGTTCTGCGGCGGCACCATGCTGGGGTCGGTGAACGCGACCGCGGTATGACCGGTCGCTTCGCCCACGAGCGTGTTGGCCAGCGCTAACAGGTTGTCCGGCCGGTCCGGAAAGTCGGCGATCATGTCGTAGGCGGCGACGAAGGCCTTGGTGTCGTATTGGCTTTCCACGGGGGGCGGTATGCGGTAGTCCATTGCAGGAACGACGGCGCCGACCGGAAAGAATGAGGTCAGGAAACTCTCGCCGAAGGCGTGATGCCCGACCGGATTGCCAAATGTGCTGAAGACCAATTGGTTTGGTGGGGGAGCGGTCGGATCGTTCGCGAGCCGGGCCTGCTCGGCGTCAACCACAAGCGAACCCTCGGACAACCCGATCGCGGCACCGGGCCCACCCCTGCGGATCGCCGCATCCAGGTTCTCGGTCCCCACGGCGACCGACTCGCCGACGCTGGGGCCATCCACGCCCAAACCCGGGAAGGATTCATCGAGCCGACCAATCCCCGGAAAGAGCCGTTCGAGCACGTGGCCCTGCACCTGCCCCGCCGGGTAGTCGACGATCTCTCGGCTCAGCCCGGGAAACCAGCCGGCACCCAGGCGCCTGCCGTACTCGTCGTACGGAATGCCGGGAACGTGCGCGCCGCCCAACGCGTACGCCGTCCCGTCGCCGGGCTCGTCATCGGCCGTCGCGATCCCGAGGCCGAAATATCCTGTGACGCCGAGGGTTACCACAGCGGTAACTCCTGCGAGTACTTGCCGCATCGCCACTTCCCGCCTGCCCGACTTGGTCTCGTAGTGTCGCATATCGCTCGTCGGCCTCGCAGCTGACTGGTACTAGTCCGCGGTCCCGGCCGGTGACTGGGCTCGCGACCGCTGCGCTCCCGGCCGTGACGGCCACCAGCTGGCCCGCCCGACCAGCGTAGCCAAGGCGGGCACCGTTATGGTGCGGACCAGAAAGGTGTCGAGCAAGATTCCGATCCCGATCACGAAGCCACCCTGGACGACGGTGCCGATGCTGGAAAACACCAGGCCCCACATCGAGGCGGCGAAGATCAAACCCGCCGCGGTGATCACACCGCCGGTCGAACTCAACGCGCGGATGACGCCATAACGCATGCTGTTCGGGGATTCTTCACGCATTCGCGAGACGAAAAGCATATTGTAATCGGCCCCGACGGCGACCAATACCACAAAGGCCAACGGCGGGACGCTCCAATGTAATTGCTGGCCCAGTAGGAATTGAAATGTCAGGACGCCGATACCCACCGCCGACAAGTACGAGATAACGACGGAAGCGACCAGATACAGCGGCGCGACGACCGCACGCAGCAGCGCGATCAGCGTCATCAGCACGACGATGATGGTGACGACAATGATGAATTTGATGTCGTGCTCGTAAAAGTCTCGCGTGTCCCGGAGCGTAACGGGATATCCGGCCATCGATATCGACGCATCCGCCAATGACGTATTCGGTTGGGCTCCTCTGGCGGTATCGCTGATCGCGCTGACCTGATCCATCGCCTCGGCGCTGAACGGGTTGAGTTTGGTCTGCACCAAATACCGCACCGAGTGCCCGTCGGGCGAAATGAACGCCTTGGCGGCCTTTTTGAACTCCTCCATGTGCAGCAGCTGCGCCGGAACGTTGAACCCCGCCATCGACGGTTCCGCCGCGTCGCGTTTCAGCGTGAGGAGGAACGCCGACGCCTCGCCGAGCCCCGTACCCATCTGTTTGATCTGGTCGACGAGTTGGTCCACCCCATCGGCCACTTGCCGGCTTCCGCTGGCGAACCGGTCAGCGCCTTGTTGCAGATGGTTCAGGTCGGCCTGCAGGCCGCCGGGCTGGTCCAGCCCCATGGCATGCAGCGCCTTGACGAAGTTGGCGAGTGCACCACGCAGGTGATCCACCGAGGCGTTGAGGGTCTGCCGGTCTTGGAACGCCTGGAGCTGTCCCGCCAGATCGTTGATCTGGTCGAGGCTTCCGTCACCGCGGGCATTGACCACACGCTCGAATTGGGCGCGGGTGGCGCTGCAGGACGGATCGGCATCGCAAACCTGGTTGCCCTCGAGCGCCGCCAGCACCGGGGCCACCCAGGCGAACATGTCCTTGACGGCCGCAAAGTTGACGCCGATGGTATGGCCGAGGGAATTGATGCTGCTGACGAGCTTGGCGGCGGTGACGACTTCCTTGACCAACTTGTCGCCGCCGTACTGGGTCCTCATCGAAGTGAAAGCCTCGGTCAGGCCTTGCATCCCTGCGACCATCTGGTTGACCTGGCCCCGCACATCGCCGAGGTTGTCGGCCAGGGTGTTGGCCCCGGCGAGCAGTCGGTTGAGATCATCGGCGTGGTCGCTGATCAGGGCCGAACCGGCGCCCAGGCGAGCGCCGATGGCGCCCGCCTGGTAGGTGGCCCTGAACTGTTCCGGCACCGCGCCCGCGGGCCGGGTCACGCCGCTGACCGCAGCGATGTTCGGCAGTTGGCTGACTCGGTCGGCCATCTGCTCCAGATCCGCAAGCGCCCGCGGCGTACGCAGGTCGTGCGGTGACTGGACGAGGATGTATTCGGGAATGGACTGATTGACCGGGAAGTGGCGATCCAGCGCGGCATACCCGATCGAACTCGGTGCCGAGGACGGCAGGGCCTTGCGGTCGTCGTAGTTGTAGCGCACCAAGCCCGCACAGCTGGCGAGGATGATCAGCACCAGCACGCTGGCAACCAGATGCACGCCGGGCCGGCGCACGATGCGAATCCCCGAACGTCGCCAGAACCGGGCGGTCAGTTCGCGTGGGGGCTTGACCCAGCCGCGCGGCCCGGCCACTACCAGGATGGCGGGCAGCAAGGTCATCGCAGCGAGGAAGGCGACGCCGATCCCGATGGCCGACGAGACACCCACCGTGGAGAACACACCCATTCGGGCGAAACTTATTCCGAGGAAAGTGATTCCGACCGTGGCCGCGGATGCGGCGATCACTTTTCCGATCGAGGTGAGCGCCCGCCGCACGGCTTCGTCGAAGTCCGCGCCGCGTCGCAGATAGTCGTGGTAGCGGCTGATCAGGAAGACCGCGTAGTCGGTTCCCGCGCCGGCGATGATGGCGCTCAAGAAGACGATGGACTGGTTCGAAACGCCTAGGCCGCCGATTTGCGAGATTCCGGCGACGACGGCCTGCGCGATCACCATCGACGCTCCGATCGCGAGCAGCGGCAGCAGCATGGTGAGTGGGTTGCGGTAGACCACCAGCAGGACGACGAGCACCAGGGCGGCGATCGCCAGTTCAATCGGAAGGCGATCCCGCTCGCCCGCGACGGTGAGATCGCTGACGGTGGCAGCGGGTCCGGTCAGGTTCGCTGTCAACGGGGATCCGGCGACGTTGTGTTTGACGATGTCGGCAACGCGGAGGTAGGCGGCGTAGGACTTTGGTGTGCCCAATTCGCCGGCGAGGCCGACCGGCAGCACCCAGGATTTGCGGTCCTTACTGGTCAAAACCGGACGCAAGGGCGGCGTGCTGACGAAATCTTGCAACATCAGCACGTCGCGCCGGTCGTCGTGCAGGGCGCTCACCAGCTTGCGGTAGGTGGCTTCGTCGGCGGGCCCAAGCCCTTTCTCATCGCTGAGCACCACCAGCATGAGGTTTTCGGCGCCCGATTCGTGAAACGCTTCGGTCATCTTCCGGGCGGCCACGCTCGACGGCGCGCCGCTCGGCAGCATCGCGAGTGGGTGCTTCTGCGCCATCTCGTTCAGGGGCGGGAACGTCAGCGGCAGTGCGACCGCGATCAGGACCCAGAAACCTATGACGACCCCGGGCCAACGCACCACAAAATCAGCTAGCCGTCGCACATCGACCTCGCTACGCTCCCGGCCGCGTGAAAAGGCCGAGTCCGGAGAAAATCAGTAGCCATCGCACTGTTCCCCGCTAGGCAACGCGCCCCCAATGCCCGCTATCAGCGACCCGCATACAGACGGACTTCATTGCCGCGACATACCGGGCGACTGATTTTCGGGCAACCGCGTTGTCTGGAAACATTATCGCCATCGCGGTGCCTTCCTCGTACCGGAAGGTATAGATCGTTAGCTGGTACGAATATCTTCCGTCGGAGTAGATCCCAATGTTGTTGGTGTAGCCCATCTCAGCTGCCGCGAGCACGGCGTTCATCGGAGCGGCATCCGCATGCAAAAAATTTGTCACCGGAAAGTTAGGGCGGGGCCTGCTCAGCCACGGCGCCAATTCCAGCACGCGGTAATAGGGGACCTTCGCCATGTTCAGACTCGAGTCAAAAGAACTCTGAGCCGCCCAGGCGGCATCGCTAAAGGACACGGCGGCAATCGGCACGGTGATCGGAACCAAGCCGGTAAACCAACCCTGGGTCATGAAGTTGTCCGAAGTTTTTCGGGTATCTCTGGGGGTGAGTCCGTAATAGGTGGCGGCACCTGTGAATTCGTGTTCCACCTGGGCGAGGCAGGCGAACAAGCCGCCGACGAAGCGCGCACCCGCCGCCGAGCAGGCCGCTTCGAATCTCGCGGTTTGTTGCGCGTCCATCAGGGTGTCCGTGATCATCTCACTCTTGCTGGGCTCCAACGGATTTCCCAGTGGCAAAGGGAACTCCGGCAGGCTTCCATCGTTGTTCTCGGCGAAGTCGATCCACGCGCGCACCTGCGGCGAATCCAGGGTCAAGTCTGACGTGTAGCGGCGCTCTTCGGCGCAGAAATCGTCAAAGCTGCCGGCGGCGGGCAGCGCAAGGGGCCCCGCGCCACCCGTCAACGCCATGTACAGCGCGTGGGACTCCACCATCGTGATGCCGATCAGCGCCGCGTCCCCGTGGACGTGGTCGATGCTCGCGTAGAAGGTGAAGTGATTCTCGTTTTGGACAATCCCGAAGCTGAAGCACTCCCAGTGCAGCGGATCGGGTGTGGCCACCACATGGTTGTGCAAGTCGTCAACGGCCATTTCGCCGTGGTCGGTGGGCGCGAATTCGATATCGGCGGGATCGTCGATGGTATGCCGAATGATGTCGCCCGCGTCGGTGTGCTCAAACCAGCTGCGATACGTGTCGTGCCGGCGCAAATATGCATTGAGCGCGTCATTCATGGCGGAGATGTCGCACTGGCCGGGGACTTCGCAGGTCGCGATGATTTGCCGTGAATAGTCGAGCCCCGAGGTCGTTTGCCGGTGATAACCCCGAAGATGCTGACTCTGCATATAGCTGACGGGCACCGGGCTGACCGGCGCTTGCCGGGCCCTTTCCCGGGCCGTGGGTGTCGGGTGCCAGGAGATGAGAACTCCTGGGCTCGGCGTCCAATCACGGATTGAGCCGATGGTGATTTTCCCGATACGCAATATCTTCTCCTCGTTCCGCCAGCGCTGCGGTTCCGGCCGGCCGCTGGCGAGATCAAGATAGCTTCTTCGGCACCCACCGTCCCCGACATGCCGGGCCGCACGTGCTCGCAGCGACAGGCGGGGCTACCGATTAGGGTGATGGGCGGCCCGGCGTGGGACGCAGTCTGGCATCCGGCGACACTACTCGCCGTAGGGGGAACGATTCTCCTGCGTACCGGGTCGGCATGTGGTGCAGTGATCGGGTCACACGGTTTGGTCCGGAGTTACGGACCCGTCGCCGGAGGCCGGCCCCGGGGATCTACCTTCGCGGGTCGATGCGAGAGGACAGATGCATGGGAACCGCCGAAGCTTCAACAGAGAAGGCATCGGGTTTCGCGATAGTCGGCTACGCAGCCCGTGTTCCGGGTGCTGCCGACGCGTCGGAGTTCTGGGACGTGCTGCGGCACGGGCGGGATGCGGTGTCAGAGGTGCCCCCGGACCGGTGGCGTGTCGAGGAATTCTTCGACCCCGATGCCGACGCGCCCGGGAAGATTGTGAGCCGACGGGCGGGCTTCGTCGACGACGCAGTGGGGTTCGATGCGCCGTTCTTCGGGGTATCGGCGCGTGAGGTCATGCTGATGGACCCACAGCATCGGCTGTTGCTGGAGACGGCATGGCAGGCGGTGGAGCATTCAGGCACGGCCCCAACGGCTTTGGCGAATACCAACACCGGGGTTTTCATTGGTCTGTCCACCCATGACTACCTGGCGATGGTCTCGGATGAGCTGAAGTACGACGCGATCGACGCGTACATGGCGATCGGGACGGCGGCCGCCGCGGCAGCCGGGCGGATCAGTTACCGGTTGGGGCTGCAGGGCCCGGCCGTCACGGTCGACACCGCGTGCAGCTCGTCGTTGGTGGCGGTCCATCAGGCTTGCCAAGCGCTGCGGCTGGGGGAATGTGACCTCGCGCTGGCCGGCGGTGCGAATGTCCTGCTCAGCCCGGCCACGATGATGACCTTTTCGCGGGCGCACATGCTCGCGCCCGATGGCCGCTGCAAGACGTTCGACGCGGCGGCGGACGGCTACGTGCGCGGTGAGGGATGCGGTGTCGTCGTCCTCAAACGGCTGGACGACGCGATCCGCGACGGTGACCGGATTCGGGCGGTGGTCCGCGGCAGCGCGGTGAATCAGGACGGCGCGTCGGGCGGACTGACCGTGCCGAACGGTGTCGCCCAGCAGCGCGTCATCGCCGAGGCGCTGAAGCGCGCCGGCGTCTCCGCCCGCGACGTGGGATACCTGGAGGCGCATGGGACCGGGACATCGCTGGGCGACCCGATCGAAGTCCAGGCCGCGGCCGCGGTACTCGGCGAGGGTCGTGATGCGGGCCGGCCGCTGTTGATCGGGTCGGTGAAGACCAATATCGGGCATCTGGAAGCCGCCGCGGGGATCGCCGGAATCATCAAGGTTGTCCTGTCGCTCGAGCACCAGGTTTTGCCGAAGCACCTGAACTTCGAGAACCCATCGCCCTACATCCCGTGGGATCGGCTTGCGGTGCGGGTGGTGGACGAGGCCACCAGCTGGGAGCGCAACGGTCGACCCCGGGTTGCGGGGGTCAGTTCGTTCGGCTTCTCCGGGACCAACGCGCACGTCATCCTCGAGGAAGCGCCCCAGCTCGCTGCGCCCGCGGTACCCGTCGCGAAGACCGCGGACGGAGGATTCAGCGTGCTGCCGCTGTCGGCGCGCACCCCAGAAGCCTTGGCGCAGCTGGCCGGTCGATACCGCAGCTGGTTGAGCGCGCATCCGGATACCAGCCTGTCAGAGCTGTGCTTCACCGCCGGCGTCGGCCGAGCTCACTTCGAGCACCGCGCCGCGTTGGTGGTCAATTCGACGGAGTCCGCCGCGGAGTTGCTCGGGGCGCTCGCCGACGACCGTCCCGCGCCGGGTTTGGTGCGGGGAACGTGCGACGACAGGCCGAAGACGGCGTGGTTGTTTCCGGGTCAAGGCAGCCAGTTCGCCGGCATGGCCCGGGAGTTGTTCGAAACCGAACCGGTGTTTGCCGAAACGATGACCCGTTGCGCGGCGGTGGTCGATGGCGCGCTCGAAAAGCCAATGTTGGACGTCATTTTCGACCCCGCGAGTTCCGAAGATCTGCGGCGGACGAACAACGCCCAGCCGGCGTTGTTCGCCGTGGAGATGGGCTTGGCGAGGCTCTGGCAGTCGTGGGGCCTCGAACCCGACGTGGTGCTGGGTCACAGCGTCGGCCAGTATGCCGCCGCATGCGTCGCCGGTGTGTTCAGCCTCGAGGACGGAGCGTCGTTGCTCGCCGAACGCGGTCGCCTCTTCGGCGGTTTGCCCGCGGGCGGTCGGATGGTGGCGGTCTTCGCCGCCGCGGAGCGGGTCGAGGGCTTCACCGACGAATTCCCGCGGCTCTCGGTGGCCGCTTACAACGGTGCCAATACCGTGCTGTCGGGACCAGCAGAGGATCTGGACCGGGCGGTGGCCAGCTTGACCGCCGACGGTGTTCGATGCGAGTCGCTGGACACCAGCCACGCGTTCCATTCAGCGCTGCTGGACCCGGCCCTCGATGAATTCGAGTCGTACGCAAGCCGATTCGATTTCTGCTCGCCACAACGGACTCTGGTATGCAACCGCACCGGCGCCGCCCTCGGCCGGAATGCGAAACTCGATGGACCGTACTGGCGCCGCCACGCGCGCCAGCCGATCGAATTCGCCAAGAGTGTGGCCACCCTGGCCGATCTCAATTGCGCCATGCTGCTGGAGGTGGGTCCGCAACCGGTGCTCACCGCCGCGGCTTTGCGGGCATGGCCTGACCGGGCGGCGGCGCCGCGGGCGATCCCGTCGTTGCGCCGAACCGGCGGCGACCACCGCCAGATCATCGAAGCCCTTGCCACCGCCTACACCGGCGGTCACCTGCCGGACTTCGGGGCTCTGCAGCAGGGGCCGACGCGCAAGCTCGACTTGCCCACTTATCCGTTCCAGCATCGCCGGTACTGGTTCCGGGACAACGACGTTCCATCCACCCAGGTGCCCGCGAAAGCCGACGCCACGCGCACCGAAGCCGTCCAGCTTCTCGAGGACGGCCGGATCGAGGAACTTGCCGCGCTGATCGACGGTGCGAACGCCAGCCGGCAGACCACCGACGTGCTGACCAGGCTTGCGGCACAACACAACCGACAGCGGGAAACCGAGTCCATTGCGGATGCTCGGTACGAGGTCCGTTGGGAGAAATCCGTTGCCGCGGCCACCCGCACGGACACCGTTTCCTGGCTGTTGATCGGCGATGACGCCGAAGCGGTCGCACCGTTAGCCGACGCGCTGACCGCTCAGGGTCATCCGTTCCGGATCGTCGGGCTGCCGGTGTCCGACGCCGAAGAGGAGCGGCTCGAATCGGCGCTGCGCGCGGCGGCGGCAGAGCAACCGACGCTACGCATCCTGCATTGCGCGGGGCTCGATCGGGGCAATGCGCCATCGATGCGTTCCTTGTTGCGGATGCAACACCATGTCCTGGGCGGAACGCGTCGACTCTTCCGCGCCGCTGCCGCCGCCGAAATCCGCGCACACATCTGGCTGATAACCCGTGGCGCGCAACGTGTCACCGCGGCCGACAGCGTACGGCCCGCACAGTCCTGTCTGTGGGGGTTCGGGCGCGCCGCTTCCCTCGAGCATCCGCAGTTGTGGGGCGGGCTGGCTGATCTGTCCGAAGGCACTGCCGGCGAGTGGACCCGGTTGATCAGTCAGGTGGTGGCAGGGCCGCGTGGCGAAGACCAAGTCGCGCTGCGAGACGAAGGTGTCTATGTCGCCCGGCTGACCCGGCGCGAAGGGCGGCCGATCGGAACACCGCTCGCCTTGCGTGCCGAGGCCACCTATTTGGTGACCGGTGGATTGGGCGCGGTCGGGCTGGAAATCGCCGGATACCTGGCCGCGCACGGTGCCGGGCACCTGGTGTTGACGGGCCGGCGCCCGCCCAGCGATGCGGCGCAACGGCGGATCGATGCCATGCGCGAACAGTGGGGCTGCCAAACGCGGGTCATCACAGCCGATGTCGCCAATCCGCACGACGTTGCTCGCCTGCTGGCCACCGTGCAGGCCGAACTACCGCCGCTCGCCGGGATCGTCCATGCCGCCGGAGAGATCGGTAACACGCCGCTGCGCCACCTGGACGATGCTGAAGTGGATCGGGTGTTCGCGGGAAAGGTCTGGGGCGCTTGGCATTTGAGCGAAGCTGCCGTGGACCTGGCGCTGGACTTCTTCCTCAGCACATCCTCGATCGCCTCGGTATGGGGCAGCTTTGGCCAGACCGCATACGGCGCGGCCAACGCCTTCCTGGACGGATTGTCCTGGCGGCTCCGCGAGCAGGGTGTCACTGCGGTGAGCGTCAACTTCGGTCCGTGGACGGCCGGCATGGCCGACGAAGACGCATGTGCGCGACTGGAGCAACGCGGAGTCCGCACGCTGCCGCCCGCTGATGCGCTGGCCGGAATGGCCGAGCTCATCGTGGCTTCTGCGACGCAAGGGGTGGTGGCTCGGATCGACTGGTCCCGTTTCCTGCCGCTCTATCAGCAGGCGGGCAAGCGGTCCTTCCTCGAGGAGGTCGGCCGCGAGGTGCCCGAGTCGGTGACGGCCCCCGAACCTTCCGCTGGGCCCACGCGGTTCGTGGAACAGCTCACCCTCGCCCCGGCGCAGCAGCGCAAGAAACTCCTCGTCGATTACCTGCGCGATGTTGTCGCCGAGGTGACACGGATCGACGCGGCGGAGATTCGGGAGGAGGCCGGATTCTTCGACCTGGGCATGGATTCGCTGATGGCGGTCGAATTGCGGCGCCGCGTGGAACATGCGGTGGGCAAGGAACTGCCGGCGACCCTGGCGATGGACTACCCGCGTGTCACCGACGTGGCGGAGTACCTGCTCACCGACGTCCTCGGCCTCACCGCGCAGGCGGGCTCCAAGGCGGCTACCCAGCCGCCGCCGTCGCTGTCGACCGGGTCCGCGGACGAGCCGATCGCGATCGTCGCGGTGGCGTGCCGTTTTCCGGCCTCGCCCGATCCCGAAGCGTATTGGGAAGTCCTGTCCGGCGCTGTCGACGCGATCCGGGAGATCCCGGATGACCGCTTCGAAATCGACGAGTACTACGACCCGGACCCCGAAACGCCGGGCAAGATCTACAGCCGCAGCGGCGGATTCCTCGACGGGATCGACGAATTCGATCCGGAGTTCTTCGGTATCTCCCCGCGCGAGGCCTTATGGATGGACCCGCAGCAGCGGTTGATGCTGGAGATCGCTTGGGAGGGGCTGGAACGCGCCGGCTATTCCCCTGCGGCCCTGCGCGGTAGCCGAAGCGGCATCTTCGTCGGCGTGGCCGCCAACGAATACTCACACCTGCTGTCGCGGGACTCGGTCGAGAGCATCGAAGCACACTTCATCACCGGCAATGCGCTCAATGCCATCGCGGGCCGGGTCGCGTTCGCGCTCGGGCTGGAAGGACCGGCCGTGGCGGTGGACACCGCGTGCAGCTCCTCGCTGGTGGCCGTCCATCAGGCTTGCCAGGCGTTGCACTCCGGTGACTGCGATCTGGCGCTGGCCGGCGGGGTGAACGTCTTGCTGAGTCCGGCCTCGATCGTCGCCGCCTCCCGCGCCCGGATGTTGTCGCCGGACGGAAGGTGCAAGACCTTCGACGCCGCCGCCGACGGCTACGTGCGCAGTGAAGGCTGCGGCGTTCTGGTGCTCAAGAGGCTGAGCGATGCGCAGCGCAGTGGCGACCGCGTCTGTGCCGTCATTCGGGGCAGCGCGGTCAATCAGGACGGCGCCTCCAGCGGTTTGACCGTGCCCAACGGGGGTGCGCAGCAGCGGCTTATCTCCGCGGCGCTGGCCCGGGCCGGCGTCGCCGGTCCAGACATCGATTACCTCGAAGCGCACGGCACGGGTACCTCCCTGGGTGACCCGATCGAGGTGCAGGCCGCGGCGGCCGTCTACGGCGCCGGCCGTGACCCGAACCGGCCCTTGCTCATTGGATCGGCGAAGACCAACCTCGGCCACCTCGAGTCGGCCGCGGGGGTCGCCGGTTTGATCAAGGTCGTGTTGTCTCTGCAGCACGAACTTCTGCCGCAGAACCTGCATTTCCAGAATCCCTCGCCGCATATTCCGTGGGACTCGTTGCCGGTGCGGGTGGTGGACAGGGCGATGCCCTGGCAGACCGACGGCAGGCCCCGCCGGGCCGGAGTGAGCTCGTTCGGGTTCACCGGCACGAACGCCCATGTGCTGCTCGAGGAGGCGCCGCCGCAAACGGTGGCCGGCGACCCCGCAAACGGTGACGCGACGGCGCCGGAGTCGGGCGTCTCGGGTGATTGGCTCGGCGTGTTTGCGTTGTCGGCGCGCTCGCCGCAGGCGTTGGCGGCCTTGGCGCAGCGCTACGGCACCTGGCTGGACGCACACCCCGAGGTTGACATCGCCGACGTGTGCTTCACGGCCGGCGTCGGGCGTTCGCATTTCGAACACCGCGCCGCCCTGGTCGTCGATTCCGTCAAAGGTGCCCGCGACGCATTGGCCGAATTGGCCGAGAGCCGGGTGCGACCGGGTGTGGTCCGCGGCGAGTGTGCCGACCCGCCGAAGACGGCGTGGCTGTTCACCGGCCAGGGCAGCCAGTACCCGGGGATGGCTCGCGAATTGTTCGACACGGAGCCGGTATTCGCCGAAACGGTGACGAGGTGCGCGGAAGCGGTCGAAGATCTGCTGCCGCGTCCGTTGCTGGAGGTGTTGTTCGACACCGACCGCGACTCCGGGGGAGACGCGTTGCGGCACACCTCTTTTGCTCAGCCGGCACTCTTCGCGATCGAGATGGGCCTGGCCCGGTTGTGGCAGTCGTGGGGCATCGAACCCGACGTTGTGCTTGGGCACAGCGTCGGCCAGTATGCGGCGGCATGCGTGGCCGAAGTCTTCAGCCTCGAGGACGGGGCACGGTTGATGGCCGAACGCGGCCGGCTCTTCGGCAATCTGGCCGAGGGCGGTCGAATGGTGGCGGTGTTCGCCGACGCCGAGCAGGTGGAGGACGCCGCCAAGCAGTTCTCCGCCGTTTCGGTCGCCGCCTACAACGGCCGCAATACGGTGCTGTCGGGTCCGGGTGCCGAGCTGGAAAAGATTGTCGCGATCTTCAGCGATGACGGGATCCGCTGCACATGGCTGGATACCAGCCACGCCTTCCACTCGGAGCTGCTGGAGCCGGCGCTCGACGAATTCGAGTCGTATGCGGCGCGGCTGCAGTTCGCCACACCGACACGGCCGCTGGTCTGCAACCGCACCGGCGCCGTGCTCACGGCGGAAACCGCGCTCGACGCGCAATACTGGCGGCGGCATTCCCGCCAGCCGGTGCAGTTCACCGAGAGCGTCCGCACGCTGGCGGCGCTGGGATGCTCGGTGTTGATGGAGATCGGGCCGCAACCGATTCTGACCGCGGCTGCGGTGCAGGTCTGGCCGGAACACTCGCCGGCGCCACGGGCGATCGTTTCCCTGCGCAAGGGAGCGGGCGCCCGGCGCCAGATGGCCGAAGCGCTTTCCGCGGCGTACGTTGCCGGACATCGGCTCGAGTTCGCTGCGCTGCAACAACTCCCACGCCGCAGGCTCGACCTGCCCACCTATCCGTTCCAGCGCCGGCACTTTTGGCCCAAGGCGTCCGGGATCGCAGGCACCGATGCTCAGGGCGGCACGGTATCCGCCATCTTGGGCGCTGAAAAGGACCTCGCCTCGGGTGACGTCGTCTATACCAGCCGGTTGTCCGTCAAGTCCCAGCCGTGGCTGTCCCATCACGTCATCTATGGCACCGTCGTCGTTCCGGGCGCGACCTACGCGGCGATGGCCCTCGCGGCGGTCGGAACGCCGGCTCACGTACGAGACGTCTTCTTCTATGAGCCGATCATCTTGGCCGACAAGCAATCTCGCGAGGTGCAGCTGACATTGCATCCCTCCGAGGATCGCGGCGGCTGGACCTTCCAAGTGCACAGCCGCCCATATGGCGTCCGCGATGCCGAGTGGGCGCTGAACGCCGATGGCGCCGTCTTCACCGGTGTCGACGAAGAGTCGGCAGTTGATCCGGCGGACCCCGTCGAAGCGGCGATCGAGCGGTTGAACCGCACCCGTCCCCAGCAGCTGTTCGACACCTTCGCCGACATGGAGCTGGCATGGGGTCCGACCTGGTCGACGTCCCTGAAATCGCTGTGGGTGGGCGAAGGTGAGGCGATCGGCGATGTCGTCGTCGGCGATGAACTCGCCGAACACCTGGGAAGTGAGCCGGTCCATCCGGTGCTGCTGGACCTGTGCACGGGCGTCGCCTTCCCTGCCTTCCCGGCGCTGCTAGCGGCGACCGAACGCGGAGCGGTTCCGGATCTGTTTCTCCCGCTGCGGTACGGGCGAGTGGTGCTGTCGGATCGGATGCCGCAGCGGTTCTATTGCCGAGCGAAGTGGCGTACCGGCGGCGTCGAAAGCGAAACTCAGGTCTTCGATCTCGATTTCGTGGATCGGAATGGCCGTCACCTCGGCGGAATACGCGAGTTCACCGTCAAACGCGCGCCCCGGGAAGCCTTGTTGCGCGGGCTTGGCGGCGACGTTTCCCGGCTGCTGTACACGCTTGGCTGGCACGAGGTGCCGGTGCCGGAGGCGATCAGCGATCCCGGGCACGGCGAGAAGGCCCCCGGCCCATGGCTGGTCGCAGGGTTCGACGAGCTGGCGGCCGAGTTGCCGGGTTGTATCCGGTCCGAAGGGGCGATGGGCCGGCAGGGCTGGCAGCAGCTCATCGCGCACGCGCATGAGAGCGGTACGCCGGTCACCGGCATCGTCTGGCGCGGCAGGGGCCGGCCGAACGCGGAGGAGTCAAGTGACGAATTCGGCGCTCGGCTGGAGGCCGACGTCGACAACCTCCTCGGCGCCATGCGCGCCCTGCTGGCCGAAGAGGGAGTGCAACTGCCCGGCGGGCTGTGGATCGTCACCGAACGAGCGGTGGCGACCGAAGCCGGCGAGCAGGTCGATCCCGTGCAGGCGGCGCTGTGGGGGCTGGGACGCACCGGCATCGCCGAGCAGCCCACACTGCGCTGCAGGCTGATCGACCACGACGGATCGGATGCGGCCGCGCACTCGCTAGCGCGCCTGCTCCGCACACCGGACGGATCCGTTCAAGAGCCGGAACTGGCACTGCGGCAAGGAAAGTTCCTGGCATCGAGGCTGGTGCCATGGGCACGCAGCGGTCACCTCGCGGTGCCGCGCGCGGGCGACTATGTCCTCGCGCCGACCGAACGCGGCGCCATCGACAACTTGCGACTCGCCGAGACGGAAGTGCTGTCGCCGGTTGCGGGCCAGGTGCAAGTTCGGGTGGAGGCCGCCGGTCTGAACTTCCGGGATGTGCTCAATGTGCTGGGCCTCTACCCGGGCGATCCGGGGCTGATCGGCGGCGACTTCTCCGGCATCGTCACCGAGTTGGGTGCCGGCGTAACCGGATTCGAGGTCGGCCAGCGCGTCTTCGGCTTCATGCAGGGAGCATTTGCCAGTCGGATCAATGTTCCCGCTCAATTGCTGGCGCCGGTACCGCACGGGCTCAGCGCGGTGGCCGCGGCGACCATTCCGGCTGCCGCACTCACGGCCCGGCTCGCCTTCGACTGGGCGCAGCTGAGGCCCGGTGACCGCGTGCTGATTCACGCCGCGAGCGGTGGTGTCGGACTGGCCGCCATCCAAATGGCGCAGCAGCACGGGGCGACCGTCTTCGCGACCGCCAGCGCCTACAAGCGCGCGACCCTGCGCAAGTTGGGCGTCGAGTATGTGTACGACTCGCGCACAACGGATTTCGCCGACCAAATCCTCGCCGACACCGGCGGTGCCGGCGTCGACGTGGTGCTCAACAGCCTGACCAACGAGGGCTTTGTCGAAGCGACCGTACGGGCCACCGCCCACAGCGGCCGCTTCGCCGAGATCGCCAAGCGAGACATCTGGACTCCGGAGCGAATGGCGGAGGCCCGTCCCGACATCGACTACGAAGTGGTGGCGCTGGACGGGACCATTCTGCAAGACCCCGAGCGCATCCGGCGGTTGCTGGCCGAAGTGTCGGACGGGTTGGGCAGCGGCGAGTGGGCACCGCTGTCCGCCGAGATCTACCCCCTGAGCGAAGCCAAAACCGCGTTCCGGCGCATGCAGCAGGCGCGGCATATCGGCAAGATCGTGCTGCAGATGCCCAACCCGCTGCAGCCGCAGGGCGATCGGAGCTATCTGATCACCGGGGGCCTTGGTGCCCTCGGCCTACACACGGCGTCCTACCTGGCCCAACTCGGTGCCGGTGACATCGTGCTGACCGGCCGCCGCGCACCCGACGCGGACGCACAACAGGTGATCGCCAACATCACTGAGCGCTACCGCTGCCGGATCCACACCCTTGCGGCCGACATCGGCGACGAGTCCCAGGTCGAGGAGTTGCTGGAGCGGATCCGGGCGGAGCTGCCGCCGCTGGCGGGGGTGGTGCACCTGGCGGGCGTACTCGACGACGCGCTGCTGCCGCAGCAGAGTGTCGAACGCTTCCGGACAGCCCTGCTGCCGAAAGCATTGGGGGCGTGGAACTTGCACCGATTGACCAGGAAGGACGATCTGGACTTCTTCGTCCTCTACTCGTCGATCTCCAGCGTGCTCGGTTCGCCCGGCCAGGCCAACTATGCAACCGCCAACGCGCTGCTCGACGGGCTCGTCGCCGAACGCAGAGCGCAAGGCCTGCCCGCGACCAGTGTCAACTTCGGTCCCTGGGCGCATGGCGGCATGGCCGCTTCGGAGGCGGCGCGCGCCAATCTCGGTGCGCAAGGCCTGGTTTCGATGGAACCCACGGCTGCCCTCAATGCGCTCGGCGAAATCGTCGCCCACGGAACGGGGCAGGCGAGCGTGATCAAAGCCAACTGGCAGCGTGCCGCGAAGATGCTGCGCGGTTCACGCCCACCGATTCTCGACCACTTGCTGCCGAGCGACGCCGCGACGGCACCCGGCGACAGCGAGCTGCTCAAGAAGCTGCACGAGGTACCGGAGGCGGAGCGAGTCAGTTTCCTGACGGAATTCCTGCAGCGGGAAGTACAACAATTCCTGCGGCTTGCGCAACCTCCCGCCGCGACCAGCCGCTTCCTCGACCTCGGTACCGATTCACTGATGGCGGTCGAACTCCGTAATCGGTTGTACGGCCAGTTCGGTGGCGCGTTCACCATCAGCGCCACAGCGGTTTTCGACTATCCGACGATCGGCTCGCTCGCCGAGTACCTGGCCAGTCAGGTGCCGGACCTGGCCCCGGAGTCGATTGAACCCGTCGGCGGATGATCCGGGCGGCGATGCTTCGGCGCCGGCGTCAGTCGCTGATATCGAAACCGGCGATGACCTTGGTCGGGCGCACCCGCACCACAAGCTCGCCGGGCGTGGAGTTGCGGCGGCCGAACTCCTCGGCGCGGTCGGCGCCCATGTACCGGGCGCCGGTTCGGGTGGCGACGTCGAGCACGTCGGCCGGGTCCTCACTCACCGTGGCCACGCCCTGGACCTGAACGAACGAATACGGCGGATGGGGATCGTCGACGCAGATCACCACACGCGGATCGCGGTGCAGGGCACGGCCTTTCGATGTCTCGCGGCCGGTGTTGAACGCCAGCTGGTCCCCGTCGACCACGAACCACACCGGCGCGACCAGGGGTCGGCCGTCGCCGGCGACATAACCGAGCATCCCGGTGCGGGTGCCGGCTGACAGGAACTCGACGACTTTGCCGGAGAGCTCTGTCATGCGCTAGAGACGGGCCAGGTCGTAGTCGCCGATGTGGTCGATCAGGTTGTGCAGGTGCTCGCCGGAGGTGCCCAGCGTGTTTTCGATCGCGGTGAGCCGGGCCGCGTAGTGGGCGACCGGATATTCCGCGGTCACACCGATTCCGCCGTGCAGCTGGATCGCCTCCTGCGCGATGTGCCGGCCCGAGCGGCCGATCTGCAGCTTGGCCCGCGAGGCGATCACCGGGTCGAAATTGCCGTCAGCGATCGACATCGACGCGTACAGGCCCATGCTGCGCGCCAGTTCCAGCGACACGTACATGTCGGCCGCGCGCTGCGTGAGCGCCTGGAATTTGTTGAGCGTGACGCCGAACTGCTTGCGGGTCTTGAGGTAATCGGTGGTCAGCCGCAGCGCCTCCTCCATCGCCCCGACCGCTTCGGCGCACAGCCCAGCCTGGATGCGGATCACCGCGTTGCGGATAGCCTGCGACGCGTCCGCCGCTTCGCCCAAGGGTTCCGCCGGTGTGGCCTCGAAATCGACCTGCGCGCCGCGTTGTCCGTCGAAGGTCCGGTACGGGTGACGCGTGACCGCGCTTGCGTCGGCCAGAAACAGGCCGGTGCCGCCGTCCGGCAAGGCGGCGCTGACCACCAGGGCGTCGGCGCAGTCACCGGCGAGCACCGGGTTCTTGCGCCCGCTCAATGTCCACGAATCTCCTTGCCGCACAGCCTTGGTGCCCACGTCCGCGGTCGGGTTGCGATGTCCGGGTTCCAGGTGGGCGAAGGCCAGCAAGCGTTGGCCGGCCGCGACGTCGTCCAGCCCTTCCTTCTGGGCGTCGGTGCCCAACTCGGCGATCAGCGCACCCGGTGCCAGCGCGGCGTGCAGGATCGGTTCGGGAGCCAGCCGGCGCCCCGCCTCGACGAGCACGACCATGATCTCGATCTGGCCCGCCTCCTCGGGGTCGAACCCGAGGCCGAGGATCCCGGTGTCGGCGAGCTGACTCCATACTTCGCGGCTCCAGCCCAGATCGGAGCCGATCACCTTGTTGCGGCTTTCCGGGTCGTAGCTGCGTGAGAGCAGGTCGCGGGTCGTGTCGCGCAGCAGGGTCTGCTCGTCGGTCAACTGAAAGTCCATGGCTGCCTCACAATCCCAGAATGGTGGACGCGATGATGTTGCGCTGCACCTCGTTGCTGCCGCCGTAGATCGACGTCTTGCGGTAATTGAGGTAGTGCGGCGCACTGTGTTGCGCCCAGTCCGGAGACGCGATGCCTTCGCCGTCGGCCGGCAGGGCATCGGGCCCGGCCACCTCGACCAGCAGCTCGGTGGCGATCTGCTGCAATTGGCTGCCGCGCAATTTGAGCACCGACGAAGCCGGATTGGGCTGGCCGTTCGCGGAGTCCGTGACCACCCGCGACTGCGTGAGTTCCAATGCCAGCAATTCGTTTTCGGCCTCGGCCAGGCGCGCCGCGAACAGGGGATCCTGCAGCACCCCGGTGGCCGCCGCGTGTTTCTTCACCTCGGCGAGGCGCACCTTGGTCCGGCCGACACCGGCGATGCCGGTGCGTTCGTTGCCCAACAGGAACTTGGCGTATGTCCAGCCCTTATTCTCTTCTCCCACAAGCTGGTTGGCGGGTACCCGGACGTCTTCGAAAAAGATCTCGTTGACCTCGTGACCGCCGTCGATCGTCTTGATGGGCCGCAGCGTGATGCCGGGGGTCTTCATGTCGAACAGCAGAAACGAGATGCCCGCCTGCCGCTTGGGCGCCTGCGGGTCGGTGCGCACCAGGCAGAAGATCCAGTCCGCGTACTGGCCGAGCGTGGTCCAGGTCTTCTGCCCGTTGACGACGTAGCTGTCGCCGTCCCGCACCGCGGTGGTGCGCAACGACGCCAGATCCGAACCGGCCTCGGGCTCGGAGAATCCCTGACACCACCAGATGTCGAGGCTGGCCGTCGGCGGCAGGAAGCGTTGTTTGACCTCCTCCGAACCGAATTCGGCGATCACCGGGCCCACCATCTTGGTGTTGAAGTTCAGCGGCTCCGGGACGCACGCCAGCTGCATCTCGTCGGCCCAGATCTGGTGCTGGGTGGCCGTCCAGTCCTTGCCGCCCCATTCGACCGGCCAGTTCGGTACCGCCAAACCGTGCTCGTGCAGGATCTTGTGGCTGGTGACGATGTCGTCGTGCTTCACCTCCGCCGCGCCCCGGCGCACCCGCTCGCGCAGCTCTTCGGGAATCTTGGTGGTGTAGATGGTGCGGAGCTCGTCGCGGAACGCGGCTTCCTCCGGTGTGAGCGCCAGTTGCACGGCGACCTCCTGTCGTCTGGGGCTGAACATGGTTACCAGCGTCGGATGGATGCCCGGTCCTGGCGATGCGTTCTCCGGTCCATCTTGACCCATCCCGTACAGCGGTTGTGCACAGCCTCGGTTTAATCCACAGCCGGGGTCGCGGCGTCGCCGGGTGGGGGCCGATCTGGCGGTCGGCGCACCTACGGTCGGCGCATGCGAACAGAACTTCCCGCCGAGCGTCTGCAGCGGCGACTCGGTGCCCAACCGGACGCCGAGCCCGACGGCGCCGCGTCGACGTCGCCCGATCAGGCGGTGGACGAGGACCAGAATTCGCTGCTGCCGCGGTGGCTGCCGGATGTGTCCGCGGATCGGGGCTGGGTGGCCAGGCTGCGCGCCGACCCGGGGCGTGCGGGTGCCATCGGGTTGGCGATCGTGGCCGCGCTGGCCGTTCTGGTCACGGTGTTCACGCTGCTGCGCGACCGGCCGGCGCCGGTGATGTCGGCCAAACTGCCGCCGGTCGAGAAGGCGTCGACGGCGGGCCCCAAGTCGTCGGCGGCCCCCGGCGCCGGCCCCGACCGGCCAGTGGTGGTGAGCGTGGTGGGCCTGGTGCACAGCCCGGGACTGGTCACCCTGGCGCCCGGGGCGCGGGTCGCCGACGCGCTGCAGGCCGCGGGCGGGGCGGTGAACGGGGCGGACACCGTCGGGCTGAACATGGCGCGTCCGCTCGGCGACGGCGAGCAGATCGTCGTCGGCCTTCCGCCCGTCCCCGGGCGGCCGGCGGCGTTGGGAAGCTCGGTCGCCTCCGGTTCCACATCGACGTCCAAGCCACCGCCACCGCGGACCGGAGCGGGGCCGGGGAAGCCGAAGGCGGGTGAAGTGCTCGACCTCAACAGCGCGACCGTGGAGGACTTGGACGCCCTGCCCGGCGTCGGGCCGGTCACAGCCGCCGCGATCGTGGCCTGGCGGCAGGCCAACGGCAAATTCACCAGCGTCGACCAGCTCGCCGACGTCGACGGCATCGGGCCCGCGCGGCTGGAGAAGTTGCGCGCCCTGGTCCGTGTCTGAACACCGGTGCGGGAATGCGGTCACGCCGAATCGGGCGTGGCACGCGTTGACGCGCGCCTGGTGCCGGCCGCGCTCACCTGCTGGGCGGTGACCGCCGCCGGGATCTGGTGGCCGATCGGCCGGGCGATCGCGGGGGTCTGTCTGTTATTGGTTGCCGCCGCCGGCGCCCTGGTGTGGCGCGCGTCGCCCCGGCGGGGCGAATCCGGGAGGCACCGGGCCGTCAGCGCCGGCCTGGTCGCGGTCGGCGTCACCGGCGCGGGCTTCGGGTTTGCGGTCGCGCTGCGCGCCGAAACTGTCGATCGCCACCCGATCACGGCGGCGTTCGGGACGGCCGTCCCGGTGACAGTCACTCCCACGGAGAGCCCGGTGTCGTTGGGTCGCGGCCGGCTCATGTTTCGCGCCAAGCTGCAGCGCCTGCCCGACGCGCAGATCTCGGGGCGCGTGGTCGTCTTCGCGCGCGCATCGGATTTCGAACCGGAAGCCGACGGGCTGATGGTGGGCCGACCAATGCGGTTCACCGCGAGGATCAGCCGCCCGACCCGCCGCGACCTCACCGTCGCTGTGCTCAACGCGTCGGGCCGCCCGACCCTGGGCACCGCCGGCGCCGTGCACCGGGCGGCGCACACGGTGCGGGGCCGATTCGTCGCGGCGGTTCGCGGCGCGCTGCCCGGCGACCAGGCGGCGATGCTGCCTGCCCTGGTGCTGGGCGACACCTCGGCGGTTCCCGCCGAGACCGACCGGGACTTTCGCGCGGCAGGGATGACGCACCTGATGGCGGTGTCGGGCGCCAACGTGACCATCGTGTGTGCGGCCGTGCTGTTCTCGGCGCGCCTGATCGGTCCACGGGCGGCCGTCGTCCTCGCCGCCGTGACGCTGGTCGCGTTCGTCATCGTCGTGGAACCGACGGCGAGCGTGTTGCGGGCGGCCGTGATGGGCGCCATCGGGCTGGCGGGGTTGCTTTCCTCGCGGCGGCGGCAAGCCATCCCGGCGCTCTGCGCCGCGGTGCTGGTCTTGCTGGCGCTGGCCCCGCAGCTGGCCGTCGACGTGGGCTTCGCGCTGTCGGTGATCGCGACGGCGGCGTTGGTGTTGATCGCGCCGTCCTGGTCGCGGCGCCTGGCGGAAAGAGGCTGCCCCAAGCCGCTGGCCGACGCCCTGGCGATCGCCGCGGCCGCACATGTCGTGACCGCTCCGCTGGTGGCGGGCATCTCCGGGCGGGTCAGCCTGGTGGCAGTGGGCGCCAACCTCGCGGCGGCGCCGGTCATCGCGCCGATCACCGTGCTCGGCAGCGCGGCGGCGGTGCTGAGCGTGGTGTGGCCGCCCGGCGCACACGTGTTGGTCCGTTTCACCGGCCCCGAACTGTGGTGGGTGGTGCGGGTGGCGCAATGGTCGGCGGGCGCGCCCGGTGCGACACTGCCCGTTCCGACCGGGGTGCCGGGAGTGGTGCTGGTCGCCGGGGTGACCGCGCTGATCGTCGTGGCGGTCAAGAGGCTGCGCGGCCGGCGCTGGTTTGGCGCCGCGCTCGGCCTGGGCGGGTTGACGGCTGCCCTCTGCGCGCTGGCTTGGTGGCTGTCGAAGGTGGTGGATCCCGGGGCGGCGTAGTCGGTCCCTCGTGACACCATCGTGGGGTGACAGAGGTTTCGCCGTTACACCTGGTCCTGGGAGACGAGGAGCTGCTGGTCGAGCGGGCGGTGGCCGACGTATTGCGGGCGGCGCGCCAGCGGACCGGGATCGACGACGTTCCGGTCAGCCGAATGCGGGCAGGTGACGTCAGTACCTACGAGCTGGCCGAGCTGCTGAGTCCGTCACTGTTCGGTGACGAGCGCATCGTCGTGCTGGAGTCCGCAGGCGAAGCGGGCAAGGAGGCGGCCGCGGTGATCGCCTCGGCCGCGGCCGACGTCCCGCTGGGCACGATGCTGGTGGTCGTGCATTCGGGCGGCGGGCGGGCCAAGGCGCTGGCCACCGAGTTGCAGTCACTGGGCGCCGTCGTGCATCCGTGCGCGCGGATCACCAAGGCCAGCGAACGAATCGACTTCGTCCGCAAGGAGTTTCGTGCGCTGCGCGTCAAGGTCGACGAGGAGACCGTGACCGCCATGCTGGACGCGGTCGGCTCCGACGTGCGGGAGCTGGCGGCCGCCTGTTCGCAGCTGGTTGCCGACACGGGCGGGGTCGTGAATGCCGCCGCGGTCCGCCGCTATCACAGCGGCAAAGCCGAGGTGAAGGGGTTCGACATCGCGGACAAGGCGGTGGCCGGCGACGTCGCGGGAGCGGCCGAAGCGCTGCGGTGGGCGATGATGCGCGGGGAGCCGCTGGTGGTGCTGGCCGACGCGCTGGCCGAAGCGATCCACACGATCGGTCGGGTCGGGCCGTTGTCAGGCGATCCCTACCGGCTGGCGTCGCAGCTGGGAATGCCGCCGTGGCGGGTGCAGAAGGCCCAGAAGCAGGCGCGGTATTGGTCGCGCGACAGTGTCGCGGCCGCGATGAAGGTGGTGGCGGCGCTCAACGCCAATGTCAAAGGAGCCGTGGCGGACGCCGACTATGCGCTGGAATCGGCGGTCAGGAAGGTGGCCGAGCTGGCCGCGAACCGGAACCGATGAGCGGGCGGGTCAGATCTTGTTGAGAGCGCGCGCCAGGGCGGACTTCTTGTTGGCCGCCTGATTCTTGTGGATCACGCCCTTGCTGGCCGCTTTGTCCAGCTTGCGGGTGGTCGCGGCCAGCAACTCCGAGGCCTTCTCCTTGTCGCCGGCGTGGGCGGCCTCACGGAACGCGCGGACGGCGGTGCGAAGCGAAGACTTCACGGACTTGTTGCGCAGTCGAGCGCGCTCGTTGGTGCGATTGCGCTTCTGCTGCGACTTGATGTTGGCCACGCTTTAGTTCCTTCTCCGCTTCGACGTTTGTTGGGGGCGCCGGATATCACCACAGCGACTGCCCAGGTTATCAGTCGGTTACGTTTTCTCCCAAAACGGGAACCCGTGGCCTGCCATAACGCCAATTTGAGGCAGCATCTGAAAAGTGAGTCTTCCGAGCCAGCTCGAGGAAACCGGGCGGGGGTTACGCGCCGCGCGTGCCGAGCGCATTTTCGGCGGCTACAACACGTCCTCAGACGTCTATTCGATGGCATTTGACGAGATGTTCGATGCCCACGGCACCGTTCGCGGCCCGTATAAGGGCATCTACGCCGAGCTCGCGCCGTCGGACGCCTCGGACCTGAAGGCCCGCGCCGAAGCGCTGGGCCGGGCGTTCATCGACCAGGGCATCACGTTCTCGCTGTCAGGTCAGGAGCGGCCTTTTCCGCTCGACCTGGTTCCGCGGGTCATCTCGGCCGCCGAGTGGAGCCGGTTGGAGCGCGGCATCATCCAGCGCGTCAAGGCACTCGAGATGTATCTCGACGACATCTACGGCGATCAGGAGATCCTGAACGACGACATCATCCCGCGCCGCCTGATCACTTCCTGCGAGCATTTCCACCGCGAGGCGGTGGGCATCGTCCCGCCCAACGGCGTCCGCATCCACGTGGCGGGCATCGACCTGATCCGCGACGAGAAGGGCAACTTCCGGGTCCTCGAGGACAACCTGCGCTCGCCCTCCGGGGTGTCGTATGTCATGGAGAACCGGCGGACCATGGCGCGGGTTTTCCCGAATCTGTTCGCCACCCACCGGGTGCGTGCGGTCGACGACTACGCGTCGCACCTGCTGCGCGCCTTGCGCAATTCCGCGGCCACCAACGAGGCCGACCCGACCGTGGTGGTGCTCACTCCCGGGGTGTACAACTCGGCCTACTTCGAGCACTCGCTGCTGGCCCGTCAGATGGGGGTCGAGCTGGTCGAGGGTCGCGACCTGTTCTGCCGCGACAACCAGGTCTACATGCGCACCACGGACGGGGAGGTGCAGGTCGACGTCATCTACCGGCGCATCGACGACGCCTTCTTGGACCCGCTCCAGTTCCGCGCCGACTCGGTCCTCGGGGTGGCCGGCCTGGTCAACGCGGCCCGTGCCGGCAACGTCGTCGTCTCCAGCGCCATCGGCAACGGTGTGGGCGACGACAAGCTCGTTTACACCTATGTGCCGACGATGATCGAGTACTACCTGGGGGAGAAGCCGCTGCTGGCCAACGTCGAGACGTACCGGTGCTGGCTCGACGACGAACGCGAAGAGGTGCTGGACCGGATCGACGAATTGGTCCTCAAGCCGGTCGAGGGGTCCGGGGGTTACGGCATCGTGTTCGGGCCGGAAGCCTCCGAGAAGGAGTTGGCCACCGTCGCCAAGAAGGTTCGCGACGACCCGCGCAGCTGGATCGCCCAGCCGATGATGGAACTGTCGACCGTGCCGACGCAGATCGGGAACACGCTGGCGCCCCGGTATGTCGACCTGCGGCCGTTCGCGGTCAACGACGGCAACGACGTCTGGGTGTTGCCCGGCGGGCTGACCCGGGTGGCCCTGGTCGAGGGCTCGCGGGTGGTGAACTCGAGCCAGGGCGGCGGGTCGAAGGACACCTGGGTGCTGGCGTCGCGGACCTCGGGCGGTGACCATGAGCTCGGCGCGGCGGAAGTCGTGCGCTCGCTGCCGGAGTCGATGTCCGACCCGGTGCTGGATGGCGCGCAGCGTTTCGCGCAGACCCAGACGCAACCCACGGAATCGCCCCAGGAACAGCAGCTTCAGCAGCAAGAGCGGCGGGCGAAGCGCTGATGCTGGCCCGTAACGCGGAGGCACTGTTCTGGATCGGTCGCTATGTCGAACGGGCCGACGACACCGCCCGCATCCTCGACGTGGTGCTGCATCAACTGCTCGAGGAGTCCAGCGTCGACCCGGACCAGGCGTCCCGGCTGCTGCTGCGGGTGCTCGGCATCGACCCCCCGCACCACGACCTAGACGTCTGGTCGCTGACCGACCTGGTGGCCTTCAGCACCAACGCTTCGGGCGGTAGTTCGATCGTCGACGCCATCACGGCGGCGCGCGAGAACGCCAAGTCGGCGCGGGAGGTGACGTCCAGCGAGATCTGGGAGTGCCTCAACACCACCTACCATGCCCTGCCCGAACGCGAGCGTGCCGCCAAACGCCTTGGGCCCCATGAATTCCTGTCCTACATCGAGGGCCGGGCGGCGATGTTCGCCGGCCTGGCCGACTCGACGCTGTCGCGCGACGACGGGTACCGCTTCATGGTGCTGGGCCGCGCGATCGAGCGGGTGGACATGACGGTGCGGCTGTTGCTTTCACGGGTGGGGGACAGCGCTTCATCCCCGGCGTGGGTGACGCTGTTGCGTTCGGCGGGCGCCCATGACACCTACCTGCGCACCTACCGCGGCGTGCTGGACGCCGGGCGGGTGGTCGAATTCATGCTGCTGGACCGGTTGTTCCCGCGTTCGGTGTTCTATTCGCTGCGGCTCGCCGAACACAACCTCGACGAACTGCTGCACTCTCGACAAAGCCGGATCGGGGCCACCGGGGAGGCGCAGCGGCTGCTCGGGCAGGCCCGAAGTGAACTCGAATTCGTGCAACCCGGTGTACTGCTGGAGTCCCTGGAGACGCGCCTGGCGGGCCTGCAGCGAACCTGCCACGATGTCGGAGAAGCGTTGTCGGTGCAGTACTTTCACGTCACGCCGTGGGTGGCGTGGTCGGATGCCGGGGATCGCGGCCGGCTGGTCAGCAGGAAAGGGGACGGCTGATGTGGCGGCTGCGGGTGGTGCACACCACCGGGTATGCCTACCAGTCGGCGGTGACCGCGTCCTACAACGAAGCGCGGTTGACCCCGCGGTCGAACACCAGGCAAAACGTCATCCTCAATCGCGTCGAGACGATCCCCGCGACCCGGTCCTATCGCTACATCGACTATTGGGGCACCGCCGTAACGGCATTCGATCTGCACGCGCCGCACACCGACCTCACGGTGACGTCGTCGTCGGTGGTCGAAACCGAGCAGCCGGAACCGCCGGTGACCGACGTCGGCTGGGATGACCTCAAGTCCGAGGCGGTGATCGACCGGTTCGACGAACTGCTTCGCCCCACCGGGCACACCCCGGCGAGCAAGAAGGTTGCGTCCGTGGCCAAGAAGATCGCCAAGTCGCACCAGCCCGCCGAGGCAGTCGCCGCCGCCAGCGACTGGGTGCGCGGCGAGCTGGACTATCTCCCGGGAACCACCAGCGTGCACTCGTCGGGGCTGGACGCGTTGAACGCGGGCAGGGGCGTCTGCCAGGACTTCGTACACTTGTCGCTGATGTTGTTGCGGGCCATGGGGATTCCCACGTACTACGTGTCGGGATACCTGCATCCCAAGCGCGACGCCGTCGTCGGGGACACCGTGGACGGGCGCAGCCACGCGTGGATTCAGGCGTGGACGGGCGCCTGGTGGAGTTACGACCCCACCAACGGAACCGAGATCTCCGAGCAATACGTCGGCGTGGGCGCCGGCCGCGACTACACCGACGTCCCGCCCCTGAAAGGCATTTACTCCGGTGAGGGTGCGACCGACCTCGACGTCGTCGTGGAGGTCACCCGGCTGGCCTAGCCGGCGCGGGCATAGCGTTCACGCCATGGACGACACTGCGCCTCACCGCGGTGGCCCCTGGTTGCTGCTGCTGTCCGTGCTGTGTGTCGCGGTGCTCTTCGGTGGGATCGCGGTCGGGGTCGCCCTGGGCGGTGTGATGCCGTTGCCGTACGGCCCGGCGGCCGCGGTGGCGGCTTACGTCCGTGCGGAGCCGGTCGCCGTGCGCGTCATCGCCGTGGCGACGTTTGCGTCGTCGGTCCCGTTGGCGCTCTACGCGGCGACGGTCAACGTCCGGCTGCGCCGGCTCGGCGCTGCCGGGCCGGGAGCGTCGATCGCGTTCACGGGAGGCGTCGTGGCCGCCGGCGCGCTGGGGCTGTGCGGCTTGCTGGCCTGGCCGCTGTCGCTGCCCGAAGTCGCCGCGGACGCGGCGTTGGTCCGCGCGCTGTACCTGTTGGTGTTTCTGGTCGGTGGCCCGGGGCACATCGTGGCCCTGGGCCTGCTGGTCGCCGGGATCGCGGGTCCCGCCCTGAGCCGCGGTTTGCTGCCGAGCCCGGTGGCCTGGGCCGGCCTGGGAATCGCCGCCCTTGCCGAAGCGGCGACGGCGGTGTTGGTCTGGCCGGACCTGGGCGTGATCCTGCCGGTTGCCAGGGTGCTGGCGCTGTGCTGGCTGGTGCTGGCGGGGTCGCTGCTGCCGTTGCGCCGCAACGGCATTGGAGAGTGACCGTTACGGTGCGTTGATTTCGACGCGATGCAGGTCGTCGCCGAGCTCGATCCGCCCGTCGAACTCCGACGCCGCCAGGGCCCGCCACTGCTCTTCCTGGCCCGGCACCAGCGCGGGCACGTAGTGCGTCATGACGAGGGTGCCCACCCCCGCGCGGGCCGCGGTTGCCGCCGCCTCCTCGACTGACGAGTGGTAGTCACAGATGTCCTGCAGCCGCTGTTGCGGGATGTTTCCGACGATGTCCTTGCGGATCACGGTGTGCACCAAAGCGCCGGCGCCGGCCGCCAGCTGGTCGAGGCCGGCGCAGGGCACCGTGTCCCCGGCGAGCACCACCGACGCCGTGCCGTAGTCGATGCGGAACCCGATGGTCGGCGCCACCGGTCGGTGATCGGTCGGTGCCACCCGGATCGACACGCCGTCGCGGTCCCACACCGCCCCCTCGGTGCACTCGTGGACCTCGACCGACGGTGGGGCGTTCAGGTCGGCGTGATGGGCGAGCCGGTACTCGATGTCGTGGCGGAACGCGTGCAGCGTCGCCTCGACCGTCTCCGCGGTCCCGGGCGGTCCGATGATCCGCAGCGGCGCCGGGTCCGGTTCGAAGGTGCTGATCCAGCGAGTGATGAGGAGGTCGCCGAGATCTCCGATGTGGTCGCTGTGCAGATGCGTGATCAGCAGCGCCGACAATCCGGCGGCGCCCACGCCCACGGCCGCCGCACGCTGCAACACCCCACGCCCGCAGTCCACCAGAAATACCTGCCCGCCGGCCCGCACCAGAGTCGACGGGCCGGCCCGGTTCGGGTCGGGGATCGGGCTCCCGGTTCCCAGCAGCGTGATCTCGATCATGGCCCCATCTTGCAAGCCGCGGCCCTCCGCAGTGGCCCAATCGGGCGATCCGAGCGATCGAGCGTCCTGGTTTCGAACGGCGACGTCAGGGTATGGACACGGATCGGCTACCGGTTCTCGTCGTGGCTTTTGCGCCGCACGAGTTAGCCGTAGCCTGGTGTGAAGCGGATCACAACCGGCTGGAGGCCTTTGATGCGGATTGCAGACGTCTTGCGGAACAAGGGCGCGGCGGTGGTGACCATCAACCCCGAGGCGACGGTGAAAGAGCTGCTCGCCGGCCTCGCCGAGCAGAACATCGGCGCCATGGTCGTCGTCGGCGACGAGGGCGTCGTCGGCATTGTCTCCGAGCGCGACGTGGTGCGCGAGCTGCACACCCATGGCGCCAGCGTGCTGTCGCGCCCGATCTCGAAGATCATGACCACCACCGTCGCCACCTGCACGAAAGCCGACACCGTCGACTCCCTGAGTGTGCTGATGACCAAGAATCGGGTGCGCCATGTGCCCGTGTTGGACGGCAAGAAGCTGATCGGCATCGTGAGCATCGGCGACGTGGTGAAGACCCGGATGGAAGAGCTCGAGGCCGAACAGCAGCAGCTGCAGTCCTACATCACGCAGGGCTGATTGCGGCTCCTGCCCCCACCCCACGGCGTGCGTCGTCGCCGAGCGTGCGTTCAGCGCGAAAATGCGGCCGGTTTTCGCAGTGGTTACACGCTGGGCGACTAGCTCCAGGAGTAGTCCGCGCGCAGCCGCTCGGCCACCACTTCGAAGATCTCGCGGTCCAGGATCGCGCCCTCGCGACGAATGCTCTCCTCCGGGACATCGAGCACCCGGTCCAGCCGAACCCAGCTCGGCCTGCCTTCGTAATCCCAAGCGCCGGAACCGATTCCGATCCAGTCCCGGTCCTCGGCGTGGCGTTCCTGGCTGGACACCATCAACCCCAGTAAGACGCGGCGGTCACGACCGACCACGAGCACGGGCCGGTCCTTACCCCGGGTCGGGTCGTCCTCGTAAACCACCCACGTCCAGACGATCTCGCCGGGATCGGCCCGGCCGTCGAGGTCGGGCGCGTAGATCAGCTTGCGCGCGCGCTTCGCGGTCGGGAAGCTCGTGCTGGTCACCGGGCGGCCCGCGGTGACCGCGGGCGGTTGCGGCGCGGCGGCGGCGATGACGTTCGCGGTGATCTTCACGGCGTGCTGCAATTCGCGCAGCACGGTCTGCGAGTTCTGCACGTGCCGGGCCAGCCGCGGGGCCCGATCGAAGACCAGGTTTTCCGCGAACCGCTGGAACGTCTTCCACTGGGATTTGCGGGCCGACGCCATATTCGCAGCATAGACGCGCGTCGCGCGGGTGCGATTGTGTCCAAGTAGGTCTCGGGCACCCCGCCTAGATACCCTGGACATACCAATGAGCCGGCGCTCAAGCGCCCCCAAGCGTGTCCAGACCAGGAGATTCCCATCAGCAGTTTCGCCGACAAGACCTTCACCGCGCCGGCGCAGATTCGGAACTTCTGCATCATCGCCCACATCGATCACGGCAAGTCCACGCTCGCGGACCGGATGCTCCAGCTCACCGGCGTCGTCGACGAGCGATCGATGCGCGCGCAGTACCTGGACCGCATGGACATCGAGCGCGAGCGCGGAATCACCATCAAGGCGCAGAACGTCCGGCTGCCCTGGAAGGTCGGTGACGAAGAGTACGTCTTGCACCTGATCGACACCCCGGGGCACGTCGACTTCACCTACGAGGTGTCGCGCGCGCTGGAGGCGTGCGAGGGCGCGGTGCTGCTGGTCGACGCGGCCCAGGGCATCGAGGCGCAGACGCTGGCGAACCTGTACCTGGCGCTGGACCGCGACCTGCACATCATCCCGGTGCTCAACAAGATCGACCTGCCGGCCGCCGATCCGGACCGCTACGCGGGGGAGATCGCCCACATCATCGGCTGCGAGCCCGGCGACGTGCTGCGGGTTTCCGGCAAGACGGGTGAGGGTGTCGCCGACCTGCTCGATCACGTCGTGCGCGAGGTGCCGCATCCGCAAGGCGACGCCGACGCGCCCACCCGCGCGATGATCTTCGACTCCGTCTACGACATCTACCGCGGCGTGGTGACCTACGTCCGGGTGATGGACGGCAAGATCGTCCCGCGCGAGCGCATCCTGATGATGTCCACCGGCGCCACCCATGAGCTGCTCGAGGTGGGCATCGTGTCGCCCGAACCGAAGCCCAGCGTGGGTCTGGGGGTGGGCGAGGTCGGCTACCTGATCACGGGTGTGAAGGACGTCCGCCAGTCCAAGGTCGGCGACACGGTGACGACGGCCCGGCACGGCGCCACCGAGGCGCTGACGGGATATCGCGAACCCAAGCCGATGGTCTACTCGGGCCTGTATCCCGTGGACGGCTCCGATTACCCGGTTCTGCGCGACGCCCTGGACAAGCTGCAGCTCAACGACGCGGCCCTGACCTACGAGCCGGAGACGTCGGTGGCGTTGGGCTTCGGGTTCCGGTGCGGGTTCCTCGGCCTGCTGCACATGGAGATCACCCGCGAACGCCTGGAGCGCGAGTTCGACCTGGACCTGATCTCGACGTCACCCAACGTCGTCTACCGGGTCGTCAAAGAGGACGACACCGAGATCGTGGTGACCAACCCGTCGGACTGGCCCGAGGGCAAGGTGCGCACGGTCTACGAACCGGTCGTCAAGACGACCATCATCGCGCCCAGCGAGTTCATCGGCACCATCATGGAGCTGTGCCAGTCGCGCCGCGGCGAGTTGGGCGGCATGGATTACCTGTCGCCCGAGCGGGTCGAGTTGCGCTACACGATGCCGCTCGGCGAGATCATCTTCGACTTCTTCGACTTGCTGAAGTCGCGCACCCGGGGCTACGCCAGCCTGGACTACGAGGAGGCCGGCGAGCAGGAGGGGCAACTGGTGAAGGTCGACATCCTGTTGCAGGGCGAAGCCGTCGACGCTTTCAGTGCGATCGTCCACAAGGATTCGGCGTCCGCCTATGGGAACAAGATGACGACCAAGCTGAAAGAGCTGATCCCGCGTCAGCAGTTCGAGGTTCCGGTGCAGGCGGCCATCGGGTCGAAAATCATTGCACGCGAGAATATCCGGGCGATCCGCAAGGACGTGCTATCGAAGTGCTACGGCGGAGACATCACCCGCAAACGCAAACTGCTGGAAAAGCAGAAGGAGGGCAAGAAGCGGATGAAGACCATCGGGCGGGTGGACGTGCCGCAGGAGGCCTTCGTCGCGGCGCTGTCCACCGACGCCGCCGGCGACAAGGGCAAGAAGTAGCAGTGCCGATGCGAGCGGTTGTCCTGGTGGGTATCGGCCTGCTGAGCACGGGATGCGTCACGACCGTCAACGGCACACCCACGCGCGCCGGTCATCTCGGCGGCGCCACCTTACCGCTCGAGCAAGTCCTGCCGGACGGCCCGGAGGTCAACGCAGCCGTCGGGAACGAGCTGCCGCCGCATCGCCCGGCCCAGGTGGGCGATATTGACCTGCTGGCCAACGGGATCCGTGATAGCGATGGCGCCGCACCGATCCAATGCCTCGGGGTCGCCGCGCCGGCGATGCGCATCGTCTACGAACCTGGCCGCGTGCGTGCCGCCGCGACGCAGGACTACTGGAATTACGATTCCGGCGTGGCGGTGCCCGGCGCAACGGCGGCGGCGATCAAGCTGGCATCCACGGCCGACGCGCAACGGCTCTTCACGTCGTTTGTCGAGCAATGGCAACGCTGCGACGGCACCACGGTGACCATGTACACCCACGACTCGAGCAACACCGGGTTGTACTTGAAGGCCACCGACACCCGCGTCGACGGGCCGGTACTGTCGGCGACCGTCATCGCGTGGGACAACCATCACACTCCGCCGTGCCCGGACGAACGGGCCGTGGGGGTCAAGGGCGAGGTCATCGCCGACGTCAAAGTGGCCGACGGCCCGCGTGTGCAGGCCGGCCGCCGGGCAATCGATCTCGTCGAGGTGATGTTGCGAAAAGTCTCGAGCAGCAGCTGATGAGAACCGCCCGGATGGTCCTGTCCTGCCTGGCCGCTGTGGTGCTCGCCACCGGCTGCACCGTCGACGGGACCGCGCGGCCCGCGCCGAACCTGAAGCCCCACCCGGTCACCGGGCAGCCCGTCAAGCAGGTGCTCCTCGACGACGCTGAGCTGTCGAAGCTACTGGGCCAGTCCTTCGGAAGCAAAAACGAACTCCCGGCGCGCTTCGGCGGTCCCGAGGTGCTGCCGCCGGCCTTCGGTGCGGTCTCGCCCGCCAACTGCGTGGGTGTCACCTCGATGCTGGTGAAGGACGCCTATCCATCCGGCGACGTCAAGAATGCGGCGCGGGAGACGTGGTGGAACCAGCGCGGACCGGCGAAGGTCATCAGCGTCGCCGAGGGTGTCGTCGCCCTGTCCAGCGCCGCCGGGGCCGCCACGTTGTTCCAACAGTTTGCACAGCAGTGGCGCGACTGCGAGGGCACTACCGTGACCATCGGGCGCCCCAGCATCATCACCGACCGCCCCGCGATCGTCTTCTCGGACACCATTTCCGAGGTGCGGCTCTCCGAATCGGTTCTGGCCGCGACTATTTCGATCGACACCCAATTGCCGGGCTTGCCGTCGAGCGGACCCAGGCCCGAAGCGCGCGCCATCGGCGTGCGGGGAAACTGCCTCGTCGAAGTCGAAGTGGCGTTTTTCAACTCGACGCGTTCGTCGGACGAGGGGTCCGGCGACGTGCACCGCAGCGCCATCGACATCGCGCACGCGATGATGGACAAGGTCAGCGGGCTGAGCTGACCGGCACCTGCCACCAACCTGGGACTTCTCTGGGGTTGAGCTGTGCTCACGCGTCGGCGACGGTTTCGCCGTGCCGTCGAGCCTAAACTCTTCGGTGAAGTGAGAGGTAGCCGAGAAGCGCATGGAAAGCATTTGCGGCAGTGAAGTATTCCGTTCTGCGTTCGTCGCCGCCCCGTCCGGTGGACGCCGCGGTCTGCGCCGACGTTGGTGCGCCGCAGCGCTTTCGGTCGTCCTGATCTCGGCCACCGGTTGCTCCATCACGGTCGGTGGCGCGGCGCGGCCACCAGCGAAACTCACGTCGCGATTCCTCGACGGGCAAATCCTCGAGCGGGTGCTTCTCGGCAAGAGCGCGCTATCCCGCGTTGTCAGGGAGCCCGTGGAGCCCGACCCCGGCGCCCCACCGCTCGTCGGGGGCCCCGAGATGTTGGGCGGTGAGCGGTCACTGGGGCCCGAAAGCTGCCTCGGGGTCGCGGTGATGATGCAGGCGGGCACCTATCGGTCCGCCAACGTGAGAGCCGTCGCGCGCACAACGTGGCGGCCCGCTGTCGCGCCCGGCGCGGCGGTGACCAGGGTGCAAGAGGCGGCCATCAGCCTGCCCACGGCCGCCGACGCCTACGCCGTGTTCGCGACGTTCTCCAAGCAGTGGCGAGACTGCGATGGAAAGACGGTCCCCCTATCGGGCGGAAGCCTGCCGCTGGAAGTGAAAATCAGTCAGGTGCAAAGTGCCATTTCCGTTGTCGCGGCCACCATTTCGACGCAATGGAACACGCCGCCGTCGTTCTCGCCCCCATCCCTTCCCGCCGAGCGGGCCGTTGGGGTGCGGGACAATTGCCTCATCGAAGTCGAGGTCGACTTCTTCGACTCATCGAGCGCGTCGCAAGAAGCGCCGCGTGACACGAACGCCAGGGCCCTCGACATTGCGCAAGTCATGCGAGACAAAGTGAGCGCGCTGAGCTGACGCGGCCGGCTACATCCCGTGGTGCGACCCGTCCCCCGCAAGCGGGAGGTACCCGGGCTTGTCCTGATCGTGGCGACCCGCTTCGCCCGGCTTCGCCGCGCTTGCGATCGCGACTACATCGGTGCGTTGGCGGGCTGGAACATCCCGGAGCCGTCGGCCTCCTCCTCGGCGCGGATCACGTGCACCACCGCGTTGATCAGCGCCAGGTGGGTGAACGCTTGCGGGAAGTTACCCAGGTGCCGGCCCGTCCGGGGCTCGATCTCCTCGGCGTAGAGGTGCAACGGGCTGGCGTAGGACAGCAGCCGCTCACACAATCGCTTGGCGCGCGCCACCTCGCCGATCTCCACCAGCGCCGACACCAACCAGAACGAGCAGATCGTGAACGTGCCTTCCTCGCCGGACAGCCCGTCGTCGGTCTCCTCCACGCGATAGCGCAGCACCAGGCCTTCCTGGGTGAGTTCGTCGGCGATGGCCAGCACGGTGTTGCGCACCCTGGGGTCGTCCGGGGGCAAAAAGCGCGTGAGTACCACGAGCAGCAGCGAGGCGTCGAGCGCGTCGGTGCCGTAGCGCTGGGTGAACACGCCGCGGGAGTCCACCCCGTGTTGCAGGATGTCGTCCTTGATCTCTTCGGCGATGGCCCGCCACTGCTGCGCATAGCTCTTCTCGCCCTGCCGCTCGGCCAGCTTCGCCCCGCGGTCGAGCGCCACCCAGCACATCACCTTCGACGAGGTGAAATGCTGCGGTTCGCCCCGGACCTCCCAGATGCCCCGGTCGGGCTCCCGCCAGTGCTTGATGGCCTCTTCCACCTGCTTCTTGAGCACCGGCCACAAGCTCTCCGGGATCTGCTCACGGGACTTGCAGTGCAGGTAGAACGAATCGAGGATGGAGCCCCAGATGTCGTGCTGGACCTGGTCGAAGGCGCCGTTGCCGATGCGCACCGGCCGGGCGTGGTCGTAACCGGACAAGTGGTGCAGCTCTTCTTCCACCAGGCTGCGTTCGCCGCCCACGCCGTACATCACCTGCAGCGGGTGGCGTTCGTTGCTGTTGGCGCCGGAGACGTCGGCGATGAACGCGAAGAAGTCGTCGGCCTCCCGGTCCAGCCCGAGCGTGTAGAGGCCCCACAACGCGAAGGTGGAGTCGCGCACCCAGGCGTAGCGGTAGTCCCAGTTGCGTTCGCCTTGCGGCGTTTCCGGCAGTGAGGTGGTCGCGGCCGCCAGCAGGGCGCCGGTGGGCGAGTACGTCAACCCCTTCAGCGTGAGCGCGCTGCGCTGCAGGTAGGCGCGCCATGGGTGGTCGGGGAAGTTGCCGATGTTGATCCATTGCCGCCAGCACTCGGTGGTCTGCCACATCTTGTCGGCGGCCTCTTCGTACGTTTGCGGCGCCGGGTGCTTGGTCCAGCTCAGGGCGACGAACACGTCGTCGCCCTCCTTCATCCGGGTGCGGGCGCGGGCTTCGCGGCCCTCCAGCCCGATCCGCAGGTTGGTGGTGAGCCGCAGGGTCGGGTGGGCGTCGGGCTGCTTGGTGGCCCGCGCGATCGCCTCGCCGTACGCGTTGGCCGAGTATTCCCAGGTGGAGCCCACGCGGTGATAGTCGAACGCGGGTTCGCAGCTCATCATCAGCTCGACGGTGCCGCTCACGCAGCGCACCGTGCGCAGCAGGATGTGCTCGGCGTCCCAGTCCATCGGCGTGCGGCGGTGGGTCCTGGACCGCCGTTCGATGTCGTGCCACGGCCCCATCACCAGCGCGTCGCGCACGATCAGCCACCCGGTGTGGGTCTGCCACGTCGTCTCCATGATCAGGCTGCCGGGCAGGTAGCGGCGGGCCGAGGGCACCGAAACGCCGTAGGGGCCGAGCCGGAAATGGCCGGCGCTGCGGTCCAGGATGGCGCCGAAGACGCTGGGGGAGTCCGGGCGCGGCACGCACATCCATTCGACCGAGCCGGCCGGCGAGATCAGGCAGGTCGTCTCCCAGTCGGACAAGAAGGCGTAGTCCGCGATCGGTGGGAACGGGTTCCGCAGTGCCCCGGTCGAAGCCAGCGGCGCCGGCGCGCTGAAGTCGATGGGCGATGGTAAGGCCGCCGTGTCCGTTTGAAATGCCTCCTCGGGCATGGCGTCGGCGGGCTGGTCGTCGGGCTGGGCGTGCAGGACCATCCCGACATCATCATCTGTTGAGCGGCCCGGCGTCCATTCTTTCGCCGACGTGGCGCCACTTCGGGTCACCCGCGACGCCGGGCAAACCTCGGGGCGTGCTCCGGAAGCGGGCCGATCGCGACGAGATAGCCGAGTACTCGCCGCAACGCAGGGGAGCGGCCCACCAGCCGCACTCCCAGCGGCGCACGCTGCGCGTTTCCGCCTACCGCCGCGGCGATCACATTGGCATGGATCAACCGTTGCGCGGTCTGCAGCAGCGCGGTGGGAAACCAGCGGCGCGCCTGGACGCGGGCGAGGCGCCGGGTGGGGACCCGTCCCGCGCGCAGCGCGTCGGCCAGGATGCGCGCGGCCGCCACCGCGTCGGCCACCGCCAGGTTGATGCCGATCCCGCCGACCGGCGACATCGCGTGCGCGGAGTCACCGATGAACAGGACGCCGTCGGCATACCAGCGGCGAAGCCGATTCAGTTGTACGTCAAGCAGTTTCACGTCATCGAAAGACGTGAGCGTCTGCACCCGGTGACCGAGCCAGGGCACCATGCCGACCAGCGCCCGGTGCAGCGCTTCGATGCCCTCCGACCGCAGCCGGGCGTCGGTTCCCTTCGGGATGATGTAGGCGATCTGGAAGTAATCGCCGCGATCGATCACGATGACGGCGTGTCCGGCCCGCAACACGCCGGCCAGACCCCGCGGATCGCCGGGGTGCCGCGGCAACCGGAACCACCACACGTCCATGGGCGCGCCGAAGCTGTGCGGTGTGAGGCCGACCGACGAACGCACCGTCGAAGCGCGACCGTCGCAGGCCACGGTCAGTTCGGCGCGCATCTCCTTGAGTTCGCCGGCCGGGTCCCGGTAGGTGACACCGACGACGCGGTCGGCGTCCCGGACGACGCCGATCACCTCGGTGCTGCGCAACAGCCGGAAGTTCGGTTCCGCCTCGGCGGCGGCGGCCACCAGCTCCAGGAAGTCCCACTGCGGCACCAGCGCGATGTGCTTGTGCGCCCCCGGCAGGCGGGTCAGGTCGAGGCCGAGCGGTGCGTTCTGTATCTCCATGTGGACGGTGTCGATGAGGCGGTGTGGGATTTCCGCGAATCGTGAGCCCAAACCCAGTTCGTCGAGCAGTCGCAACGTGCTCGCGTGCACGGTGTCTCCGCGAAAGTCACGCAGGAAGTCGGCGTGCTTTTCCATCACCGTGACGTCTATACCGGCGCGGGCCAGTAGCAGGCCCAGCACCATGCCCGCCGGGCCGCCGCCGGCGACCAGGCAGGCCGTTGCCGCGGATGGGGACGACGGGGCGGACATGGGCCGATCTTGGCACATTGGTTTTCGGCGGCAGGGCCGAATAGGGTGAGCCCCGTGACCGCTTTCCTGAATTGGTGGGACGGCAACGAGCTGTGGCTTTCCGGGCTCGCTTTCGTACTCCAGGCCATGGTGGTGATGCCGGTCGTGCTGGTGGTGGCCGCGGTCACGGCGGGACTGCTCGATGGCCTGCTCGGCAAAAGCATCGCCCTGATGCGTCGTGCCCGCCACGCCGGTGAGGCGCCCGGGTAACGCCTATGCCTCGGTCACACGTGACGTTGATTCTGGTCTCGCTCGTGTTGCTGGTGATCGTCGCGTGGTGGCTAACCCACTGAGGGCGCGACTTCGCGCGGCGTGCCCGCACGGCGACGCGAGCGGTGGCGGGCCTGGCGATTCCTGTTAGGCTTCCCGCCATGCACGTGACATCCGGTGTCGTGGAACGCCATGTCTTCGTGCACTGTTGTCGCTGACCGCCAATCCCGTGTGCGGTCTGGTATGGGGTTCGTCAGGCCTCCCAGTCGTTTAGGCGCCTTTCCGCAGCAACGGGACCACTATCACCTAAGTCCCCGTACTGGAAGGCCCGAATGCTCCACGACATCGCTTCGCGCTGGCGAAAGGTGAGTGCGCTCGCCCTCATCGTCGCAGTCATCTCGGGGTGTAGCGGCGGTGCCAGTGACGTCGTGGGCGGGGGCGGCCCGAGCAACGCGCGCACCAGTATCACGCTGGTGGCCTATTCGGTCCCAGAACCCGGCTGGAGCAAGGTCATCCCCGCCTTCAACGCCGCCGAAGAGGGCAAGGGCATTCAGGTGATCACCTCCTACGGCGCCTCCGGCGACCAGTCGCGCGGAGTCGTCGACGGCAAGCCGGCCGACATCGTGAACTTCTCGGTCGAACCGGACATCACGCGATTGGTGAAGGCCGGCAAGGTATCCAAAGATTGGAATACCGACGCCACCAAGGGAATTCCGTTCGGGTCGGTGGTAACCCTGGTGGTGCGCAAGGGCAACCCCAAAAACATCAAGGACTGGGATGACCTGCTGCGGCCGGGGGTGGAGGTCATCACGCCCAGTCCGTTGAGCTCGGGGTCGGCCAAGTGGAATTTGCTCGCACCGTACGCAGTCAAGAGCGAAGGCGGCGGCAACGCCCAGGCCGGTGTCGACTTCATCAGCAAGCTGGTGCACGAACACGTCAAGTTGCGGCCCGGTTCGGGGAGGGAGGCAACCGATGTCTTCGTTCAGGGCAGCGGGGATGTGTTGATCAGTTACGAGAACGAGGCGATTGCCACCGAGCGCGCCGGCAAACCGGTTGAGCACATCAACCCGCCGCAGACTTTCAAAATCGACAATCCGGTTGCGGTGGTAACCACCAGCCCGCACCTGGACGCCGCGGTCGCCTTCAAGAACTTCCAGTACACGGCCACGGCGCAGAAGGTGTGGGGGCAGGCCGGCTTTCGGCCGGTCGATCCGGCCATCGCCGCCGAATTCCGCGATCGTTTTCCGGTGCCGGCGAAACTGTGGACGATTGCCGACCTCGGTGGCTGGAGCGCGGTGGACCCGCAGTTGTTCGACAAGACCACCGGCAGCATCACCAAGATCTACACGCAGGCCACCGGATGACGACCGCGATCACGCCCGACCCGCTCAGGCCCGAGCTCGGTCACCCGGCCGGTGACGCCGGGCACCGCCAAGCGAATTCGGGGCGTCGCCGGTCGGGAACCACTTCTCTGCGGGTGGGAGTGGCGACGCTGTGGCTTTCGGTGATCGTGCTGCTGCCGCTGGCCGCCATCGCATGGCAGGCCGCGGGCGGTGGGTGGCACGCCTTCCGGTTGGCGGTGACGTCAAACGCCGCGTTGGAGTCGTTCCGGGTCACCCTGACCATATCCGCCGGGGTCACCCTGGTGAACCTGGTGTTCGGCCTGATCATCGCCTGGATGCTGGTGCGGGACGACTTCGTCGGCAAGCGGCTCGTCGATGCGATCATCGACCTGCCCTTCGCACTACCCACCATCGTCGCGAGCCTGGTGATGCTGGCCCTCTACGGCAACAACAGCCCGGTGGGCCTGCATCTGCAGCACACGGCGTGGGGCGTGGCCGTGGCGCTGGCCTTCGTCACGCTGCCGTTCGTGGTACGCGCCGTGCAGCCGGTGCTGCTGGAAATCGATCGGGAGACCGAAGAGGCGGCCGCGTCGCTGGGTGCCAGCGGCGCAAAGGTTTTCACTTCTGTCGTGCTGCCGTCGTTGACACCGTCCCTGCTGTCCGGGGCGGGCCTGGCTTTCTCACGAGCGATCGGCGAGTTCGGGTCGGTGGTCCTGATCGGTGGCGCGGTGCCGGGCAAGACCGAAGTGTCATCGCAGTGGATACGCACCCTGATCGAAAACGACGACCGCACCGGTGCCGCCGCGATATCCATCGTCTTGCTGTCGATTTCGTTTGTGGTGCTGTTCATTCTGCGGATCGTGGGCGGACGCGCGGCCAAGCGTGAGGAATTGGCGGCGTGACCTCATCGCCCAGGGTTCGATACCTGATCCGATTCGTCGGGCTCGCATACCTTTTCGTATTGCTGGTCGTTCCGGTTGCCCTGATCTTGTGGCGGACGTTTCGGCCAGGCTTCGGCCAGTTCTTCGACTGGGTGAGCACTCCCGCGGCGATCTCGGCGCTGAACCTGACCTTGCTGGTGGTCGCCATCGTGGTGCCGCTGAACGTGGTTTTCGGCATTCCCACCGCTCTGGTGCTCGCCCGCAACCGGTTTCGTGGCAAGGGCGTGCTGCAGGCGGTCATCGACCTGCCTTTCGCGGTGTCGCCGGTCATCGTCGGCGTTGCCCTGATCCTGTTGTGGGGATCGGCCGGCGCGTTCGGCTTCGTGGAGAAGGACCTCGGCTTCAAGATCATCTTCGGGTTGCCCGGCATCGTCCTTGCCAGCATCTTCGTCACACTGCCCTTCGTTGTGCGCGAGGTGGAACCGGTCCTGCACGAATTGGGGACCGATCAGGAGGAGGCGGCCGCGACCTTGGGATCGGGCTGGTGGCAGACTTTTTGGCGAATCACCCTGCCCTCGATCCGGTGGGGTCTGACCTACGGCATCGTGCTGACCATCGCCCGCACCCTCGGCGAATACGGTGCGGTCATCATCGTGTCGTCGAACCTCCCGGGAAAGTCCCAAACCCTGACCTTGCTGGTCTCGGATCGGTATAACCGCGGTGCCGAGTACGGCGCCTACGCGCTGTCGACGCTGTTGATGGGCGTCGCGGTGTTGGTCCTGATCTTCCAAGTGATTCTGGACATCCGCCGGGCGAGAGCGGCCAGGTAGCCTGACATGGAGACTCGGATATGACAGACAACCACAGCCGATCCGTCGACCAAGCCATCGTCGTGCGCAACGCCTACAAGCGCTACGGCGACTTTGTGGCCCTGGACAACGTGGACTTCGTCGTTCCCTCCGGCTCGCTGACCGCACTGTTGGGGCCCAGTGGTTCCGGCAAGTCGACCCTGTTGCGGGCGATCGCCGGTCTCGATCAACCCGACAGCGGGACGATCACCATCAACGGTCACGACGTCACGCGGGTGCCGCCGCAGCGGCGAGGCATCGGATTCGTATTCCAGCACTACGCCGCGTTCAAGCACCTGACCGTCCGCGACAACGTCGCCTACGGCCTGAAGATCCGCAAGCGACCCAAGGCGGAGGTCAAGGCCAAGGTCGACAACCTGTTGGAAGTGGTGGGGCTGAGCGGATTTCAGAACCGTTATCCCAATCAGCTCTCCGGCGGTCAACGGCAGCGGATGGCGCTCGCGCGGGCGCTGGCGGTCGACCCGCAGGTGCTGTTGCTCGACGAGCCGTTCGGCGCGCTGGACGCCAAGGTGCGCGAGGACCTGCGCGCGTGGTTGCGTCGCCTTCATGACGAGGTGCACGTCACCACTGTTCTGGTCACCCACGACCAGGCGGAGGCGTTGGACGTTGCCGACCGCATCGCCGTACTGAACCACGGTCGTATCGAACAGGTGGGATCGCCGACCGAGGTTTACGACGCACCGGCGAGCGCCTTCGTGATGTCGTTCCTCGGTGCGGTATCCACTCTGAACGGCAATCTGGTTCGCCCGCACGATATCCGGGTGGGCCGCAACCCCGAAATGGCCATCGCGGGCGGCGATGGCACCGCGGAGTCCATCGGGGTGGTGCGCGCCACCGTCGACCGCGTGGTCGTGCTCGGCTTCGAGGTGCGGGTGGAGTTGACCAGCGCCGCCACCGGTGGGGCGTTCACCGCCCAGATCACCCGCGGTGACGCCGAGGCCCTGGCCCTACGCGAGGGGGACACCGTCTACGTGCGCGCGACCCGAATCCCGTCCCTCGCCGTTAACTCGACGGACGACCGTCCCGCCGGCGCCGGCGAGGATCAAGCCACGCTGACGTCGGCGTAACGCCCGCTCCCCGTTACGAGGCGTGCAGCCCGCACTCGGTTTTCGACAGCCCCTGCCAGCGCCCGCTGCGCGGGTCGGCACCCGCGAGCGGCTTGGCCGTGCACGGTTCGCAGCCGATCGACGGATACCCGTCGTAGACAAGCGGATTGACCAGCACACCGTGCTCGTCGATGTAGCTCTGCATGTCCTCGTCGGTCCACGTCGCCAAGGGGTTGATCTTCACCAGCTTGAAGCCCTCGTCGAAGCCGATCACCGGGGTGTTGGCACGGGTCTTCGCTTCGCTCCGGCGTAACCCGGTTACCCAGGCGGAGTATCCGCTCAGGGCCCTGCGCAGCGGCACGACCTTGCGCAACCGGCAGCACTCGCCCGGGTCACGCTCGAAGAGGTTTTTCCCCAGCAGCTGGTCCTGCTCGGCCACCGTCTGCTCGGGGGTGATGTTGAGGACGTGGATGTCGTAGACCGACTCGACCGCGTCCCGGGTCCCGATGGTTTCGGCGAAGTGGTAGCCGGTGTCCAGGAACACCACCGGTACACCCGGCCGGACCTTGGATGCCAGATCGATCAACACGGCCTCCTGCATGCTGGAGGTCAACACGTAGTTGCAGGTGGCCCAGCCGCGGGGGCCGTTGATGCCGCCGAAATGCTCATCGGTCCACCGCAACACCTCTGTCGCGCTGGCGCCCTCGAGCTGCGCGGCGCCGCGCGCCGCCAGCTCCCGCAGTTCGGCTTCGGTCCGTTTCGTTGCCCGTTCACTCATCTCAAATCGTCCTCATCCGCCCGAATCGCCCACTGCGCGAACCGTTCTCCCGCACTGCGGTTTTTGATGAAGTTGCGTACCACCCGGTCGATATAGTCGCCCAACTCGTCACTGGTGACCTTGTGCTGGCGCAGCTTTCGCCCGAATCCGCTGTCCAGCCCGAGGCTGCCGCCCAGGTGCACCTGAAAACCCTCGACGGAGCCCCCGTGACCGTCGTCGACCATCTGGCCCTTGAAGCCGATGTCGGCCACCTGAATTCGCGCACACGAATTCGGGCAGCCGTTGATGTTGACCGTGACCGGTACGTCGAGCACGGAGTTGATGTCCTCGAGCCGGCGTTCCAGCTCGGGCACCAAGACCTGGGCCTTGCCCCGGGTTTCGGCGAACGACAACTTGCAGTATTCGATTCCGGTGCAGGCCATCAGGTTTCGGCGCCACTGGGACGGTTTGGTTTGCAACCCGAGCGCCTCGAGGCCCGCGAGCACGTCATCGAGTTTGTCGTCGGCTACGTCGAGGATGACCAGCTTCTGGTACGGAGTGAACCGGACCCGGTCCGAGCCGGCCCGGTCCATCAGGTCGGCCACGGCCGAGAGAATGGTGCCCGAGACGCGTCCGGCGATCGGAGCCGCCCCGACGGCGTTGAGGCCGTTCTTGAGCCGCTGCACCCCGATGTGGTCGATGGGATGCTTGAGCGGTTCGGGGGCGGGGCCGTCGATCAGCGGCCGCTTGAGGTACTCGGTTTCGAGGACCTCCCGAAACTTCTCGATACCCCAGTCCTTGATCAAGAACTTCAGCCGGGCCTTGGACCGCAGTCGCCGGTAGCCGTAGTCGCGGAAGATCGACGTCACGGCCTCCCATACCTCGGGCACCTCGGCCAGCGGCACCCAGGCGCCGACCCGCTGGGCCAGCATCGGGTTGGTGGACAGGCCGCCGCCGACCCACAGGTCCAGGCCGGGCCCGTGCTCGGGATGGTTGACGCCGATGAAGGCGATGTCGTTGATCTCGTGCGCGACGTCCTGCAGCCCCGAGATCGCGGTCTTGTACTTGCGCGGCAGGTCGGCGAAGTCCGGCTGGCCGATGTAGCGACGCACGATCTCGTCTATCGCCCAGGTCGGGTCGATCACCTCATCGAGCGACTCGCCGGCCAGCGGCGAACCCAGGATGACGCGCGGGCAGTCGCCGCACGCCTCGGCGGTCTGCAGGCCGACGTCGGCGAGCCGCCGCCAGATTTCGGGGACGTTTTCGACCTCGATCCAGTGCATCTGCACGTTCTGCCGATCCGAGATGTCGGCGGTGTCGCGGCCGAACTCGGTCGAGATCTGGCCGACCGTGCGCAGCCCGGTGGCCGAGAGCGCACCGCCGTCGCAGCGCACCCGCATCATGAAGTACTTGGCTTCGAGCAGGTCGGCGTTCTCGTCGCCGGTGAAGGTGCCGTCGTAACCCTGTTCGCGCTGGGTGTAGAGCCCCCACCAGCGGAAGCGTCCGCGCAGGTCACTCTTGTCGATGCTGTCGAACCCGGCCTGGGCGTAGACGTTCTCGATGCGGTCGCGCACCTCGAGGGGGGCGCCGGCGTGCTTCATCTCTTCGTTGGGATTGAGGGGTTCCCGGTCTCCCAGCGCCCACTGGCCCTCGTTGCGGGCCTTCGCGGGACGGGCTGTGGTCATTCGGAGGTCTCCTTCTCGACATCGCAGGCATGAAAGCGCAGCTCACCGGTGGTATCGGCGGCGCAGATCCGATGCCAGCTGGACGTACAGGTGGGCGGGTCTACGACATCAAGGAAGACAGCAACAGCTGCAAACACGCTTGAGATCAATGTGACGCCGCGCCACGAGCGCAATGCGAAGGCTGGGCTGAGCGACGGTCACGTTGCCCATTGTGCCATGCCCGTCGGGGGGCCATACAACCAGGTCAAATATCCGCTCACGGTGAGCGAAATTCGGATTAAGCTGGCCGCGCCGGTGAGAAAAGCCAGGAAAACGCCGCGGGCATCGAGTGCGGGCCGGGGATCGACGCCGCGGCCGGGCAGCGAGCACCGTGGGATCATTTGGCATGGCGCTTCGCGAGGAAACGGTCGAGCTGCCCGAACTGCAGCCCGTCCCCGGGCGGCCGTTCGGGGTGTACATTCACGTGCCGTTCTGCATAACGCGTTGCGGCTACTGCGATTTCAACACCTACACGCCCGCCGAGTTGGGCGGTGTGAACCCCGACGCCTGGCTGGCGGCGCTGCGGACCGAGTTGGAGCTGGCTGCGGAGCGGCTTTCCGGGCCGACCGTGAACACGGTGTTCGTCGGGGGAGGTACGCCGTCACTGCTGGGCGGCGTGCGCGTGGCGGCGCTGGTGGACATGGTGCGTGAGCATTTCGCGCTGGCGCCCGACGCCGAGATCACCACGGAGGCCAACCCCGAGTCGGCCTGGCCGGACTTCTTCGACGCCATCCGCGCGGCCGGCTACACGCGGGTGTCGCTCGGCATGCAGTCGGTGTCACCCAGGGTGCTGGGAGTCCTCGACCGCATTCACACCCCCAACCGATCGGCCGCCGCCGCGCGCGAAGCGCTGGATGCGGGCTTCGAGCACGTCAGCCTCGATCTGATCTATGGGACGCCGGGAGAGTCCGACGACGATCTGCTGCGCTCGGTCGACACGGCGATCGAGACCGGCGTCGATCACGTGTCGGCGTACGCGCTGGTCGTGGAGGAGGGCACCGCCCTGGCCCGACGCGTTCGGCGTGGCGAGCTGGCGGCCCCGGACGACGACGTGCTCGCGCACCGCTACGAGCTGGTCGATGCCCGGTTGTCCGAGGCCGGAATGACCTGGTACGAAGTGTCCAACTGGTCGCGGCCCGGCGGCGAATGCCGACACAACCTCGGCTATTGGGACGGTGGCCAGTGGTGGGGTGCGGGACCCGGAGCCCATGGCTACGCCGGCGCCACGCGGTGGTGGAATGTCAAGCACCCCAACGCCTATGCGGAGAGGCTGGCCGCTCCCGGGCTACCCGTGGGAGGATTCGAGCGGCTGGACGCCGACGCGCTGCACACCGAAGAGGTCCTATTGAAAACCCGGCTGCGGCAGGGTCTTCCGCGTGACGTGCTGAGCCCCGCCGAACTCGAACGCGCCGAAGGCGCGGTCGCCGACGGGTTGCTGATATCCGACGGCGATCGGTTCGTCCTCACGCCGCGCGGTCGGCTGCTGGCCGACGCCGTGGTGCGGACCGTCCTGGGGTAGTGCTCAGCTGCTCGGGAACCAGTGCGCGACTGCGTGATTGATTTCGATGTACAGCGGGATCCCGATGGTGACGGTGTAGGAGAATGTCAGACCCAGCGCGGCGGCCAGCGGCAAGGTCGGGCTCGCCTCCGGGATTCCCAGCCGCTGCACCGCGGGCAGCGTGATGTAGGACGCCGAGCCGCACAGCACGGCGAACAGCACGTAGGTTCCCGGCTGAAAGTGTGTATCGGTGAGGTTGGCGTAGCAGTAGGCGCCCAGGATGCCCAGCGTCGCAAAGACATTGGGCGCCAACAAGCCGAAGATGATGAACCCGCTGCCGGCCAACTTGAGGTCCCGTAGCTTGCGGGACGCCGTCATTCCCATTTCGAGCAGGAACAGGCAGAGCACACCCTGAAACGCCGCGACGAACAGCTCGTTCTGGTCGTGCACAACCTTCTGGCCCTGCAGCGCACCGATGAAACCGATGGCGATGCCGCCGACGAGCAGGATCAGTCCGGGGTTGAGGAAGACCTCCTGCAAAATCGCGCGCGAGAACAGCGGTGCCTTCTTGCGCTGCAGGGTGTCCCCGTCCCACTCGGGATGTTCTCGCTTTTCCAGTGAGAACTCCAGCTCCTCCTCGATCCCGCGCTCGGTTCGCTCGTCCACTCCTTCTGCTTGGGCGGCCGCGCCCGGCCCCACCTTGGCGGCAGCGGTGTAGCCGTGTTCGTCCGGCAGGTAGCCGGAGTCGTCCATTCCGCGGTGCCGGAGTCGGGCCACCAGGTATAGCGCCACCAGGCAGCCGGGAATCTCCATGAACGCCAGGAGGACCGGCATGTAGGCGTCGAAGGCGATCCCGACGCTGGTCAGTACGGCCACGCAGGTGGCGAACGTGCCGGCCGAGTCCGATCCGTAGTAGCCCGCAACCGTCGCCCTGTCGACCCGCCGCAGCCTGGTCAGGTAGCGCAGCAGGACGTAGGTGAGTACACCTATCGCGAAATTCAGCGCGAAGCCCAGCGCTACGAACCCGGCGATGTTGTCGATGTCGGCCGGTTTTACCTTGGCGAGCTCCTCACCACCCTGCCAGCCGATCGCCACCAGGAGGTACATGGTCAGGCCCTGGTAGATCACGTAGGGAAACTCGAACCGCACCTTGAGAATCGGGATGAGGAACCCGAAATAGAAGAACAGCAACAGTGGCTTGAAGAGATTGTGGACGAAGTTCTGCCACAACTCGTAGAGCATGGGCGCCTCCCGGCGACGCAGTCCGGCGCAGCGGGCGGCAGCAAGCGACTCGCGGCGCCCACGAACTTAGTGGAGACCCACGGGCTTCGGCGAGCCGACTCAACCCGTCTTTACGAACAATTAACAACCAGCTGGATCGGGTGTCGACTCAGGTCCGGCCCGGCCGGTCAAAGGAATTGTCGCCCATCTCGATTCGCCGGTGGGCGCAACTAGAACCAGTGGCCGATCAGCCGATTGACCTCGATGTAAAGCGGGATCCCGATCGTCACGTTGTAGGAGAACGTCAAACCGAGTGATGCGGCCAACGGCAGGGTGGGGCTGGCCTCGGGTATCGCCAGCCGCTGGACCGCCGGGACGGCGATATAGGACGCCGCGCCGCAGAGCACGGCGAAGAGCACATAGGTTCCCGGCTTGAAATCGACGTGGGTGAGCGAGGCGTAGATGTGGGCAACCAGGATGCCAAGGGGCGCAAAGAGGTTCGGCGCCAGCAGGCCGAAGAGGATGAAACCGGGGCCCGCCGTTCGCAGATCCTTCAACTTCCGGGAGGCCGTCATGCCCATCTCGAGCAGGAACAAACAGAGCACACCCTGGAACGCCATGACGAAGAACTTGTCGTCGTCGGCGACGACCTTCTGCCCCTGTAGCCCGCTGACCAGGCCGATGATGATGCCTCCCATCAGCAGGACGAGGCCGGGGTTGAGGAAGACCTCTTGGAAGAGCTCCCGCGAGAAGATCGGCGCCCGATTGCCCGACGTGCGAGGCGGGCTCTGGTCGGGCTCCCAGTCTGGATGGTCGAGCTTTTCCAGGGAGAATTCGAGCTCCTCCTCGATCCCGCGCTCGTGTTCGGCCTCGAGGCTCTGGCCGTGCGGGGGCTGGGCCGCGGTGCCGGGCCCGACTCCGACCCTGACCGGCGCGATGTAGCCCGGTTCGTCCATCATGTTTCCCGCCGTGTCCATGCCGCGGTGGCGAAGCCGCGCCACGAAGTACAGGGCCACCAGGCAGCCCGGAATCTCCATGACGGCCAACATGACCGGCATGTAGGCGTTGAACGCCATGCCGATGGCCGTCAGGACGGCAACGCAGGTGGCGAACGTGCCCGCCGAGTCGGATCCGTAATACCCCGCGACCGTCGCTCGGTCGATTCTTCGTAGCGACGTCAACCAGTTCAGCAGCAGGTAGGCGAGGCCGCCGATCACGAAATTGAGCACGAACCCCAACACCATGAAGCCCACGATCACCCCGATGCTGCCGGCGCTGATCTTGGCGAGTTCTTCACCGCCGTGCCAGCCGATGGCCAGCAGCAAGTACATGGTCAGGCCCTGGTAGATCACATAGGGAAATTCGAAGCGCACTTTCAGGATCGGGATGAGGAATCCGAAGTAGAAGAACAGCAGGAGCGGCTTGAACAGGTTATGGGTGAAGTTCTGCCAGAACTCTTGCAGCATTCGATGCCTCCCTCGATGAGTGCGGTGATCAGGGAAAGCACCGTCCGCAAGCGGAGCCACCACGAACATCCCGACGACCGAGCAAAACCTATCCCCGCCGGTGTCAAACCGCCACTCGAATGCAAAGGGTGTAGTACGAGCGTGTCGAAGCGCTGCCGGCTGGCCGGCGCGCAGGAAAATCCCTGTTCAAAGGCCTGTGGCCGGCGATCTTTCGAGGGCGCGCCGGCGGCTTGGCAGGCGTGGATTTGGTGGGAAAGTGCTGTGTATTTGCTGTGGGGTCAGTGAAGTATCAACGCGCCGACGAAATAACCGACGGCCGGACCCCGACGCCCTTCTGGCGGTGTGTCACCGACAGCCATGCCATTGGTGAGTAATGGGTGGTGATTTTCTCGAAACCGTCAACGCGCGAAACCGTAAGCACTCCGGTTTCCTGGTTGATTTCGAGTTCGTCACTGTCGCCGCCCTGGACCTCTTCGCCGTTTGCAAGCCGGATCACGAACATGATGTTGCTCTCGAATAGTCGTCCGGATAGGAGTTCACGCGCCACTCCTTTACCTACTGCGATGGAGCTCACCCGAGCCACCGCGCCCAACTGAAGCCCCGTTGGCGGGTTTGCACGGATCGACTCGATCTTAGGAGAAGTCGCGTCGCCGTGGCCGGTCGATGTTCGGTCGCGACGTAAACAGTGGGGAAACGTTCGGGGTGTCTTTGGGGTGTCGAGGTGCACACAGGGGATGCGGGCGCCGACGACACCGGCTTGGCCGCTTCGATTACCTGCGGAAACTGTTGCGGGTCCGGCCGCCGGGGTCCTGAGCCCCGCGCCGCCCCGGGACCGCCGGCGCATTGACTCGAAGGGAGTTTTAGCGGACCGGCCCGGATTTGCCGGGGCTTGCAGGGAGCGGTTGCGCGCTCCTACATAGGTTAGGCTACATTTACTAACCGTGACCGAGGTCAGCGTTCAGACGAGTTCCGCCGGCTCCACGTCATCGCCGATTCCCCTTCCCGTGCACGTAGACCCGGCCGACCTGGCCGCCGAGCTCGCCGCGTTGCTACCCGAACAAACCGGCGAGGAATACCTGCTCTACGAGCGCGGGGGTCAATGGGTGCTGGCCAGCGGTGTGCGCGCGATGGTCGAGCTGGACAGCGACGAAGTGCGGGTCATCCGGGACGGGGTGGTGCAGCGGCAGCAGTGGTCGGGGCGGCCCGGGCCCGTGCTGGGCGAGGCCGTCGACAGGCTGTTGCTGGAAACCGACCAGCTCTTCGGCTGGATCGCCTTCGAGTTCGGCGTCTACCGCTACGGGCTGCAGCAGCGGCTGGCGCCGCGAACCCCGCTGGCTCGCGTGTTCTGGCCCCGCACGCGCATCGTGGTGGACCGGGATGCGGTCCAGCTGTGGGACGCGACCGCGGCGCATCGCGACGCGGTACTCGGATTGCTGGGTGACGGTGTGCCCGAGGCGCGGCAGGCTCGCGCGGTCGACGTCATGGCCGACCCATCCAAGTACCGCGATCGGGTGGCGTCGGCCGTCGGCGAGATTGCGTCGGGCCGCTACCACAAGGTGATCCTGTCCCGTTGTCTAGCGGTGCCTTTCCGGCTGGACTTCCCGTCCACCTACCGGCTGGGTCGTCGACACAACACCCCGGTGCGGTCGTTCTTGTTGCGGCTGGGTGGAATCCGCGCCGTCGGCTACAGCCCCGAACTGGTCGCGGCCGTGCACGACGACGGCATCGTGGTGACCGAGCCGCTGGCGGGTACGCGGGCGCTGGGTCGCGGCGTGGCCCGCGACCGGCAGGCCCGCGACGACCTGGAATCGAACTCCAAAGAGATTGTCGAGCACGCCATCTCGGTGCGAAGCTCGTTGCAGGAGATGGCCGAGATCGCCGAACCCGGCAGTGCGGTTGTCGCCGACTTCATGACGGTCCGGGAACGCGGGAGCGTGCAGCACCTCGGCTCCACGGTCAGCGGGCGGCTAAGTCCGTCGCACGACCGGATGGACGCGCTGGAAGCGCTTTTCCCCGCGGTCACCGCGTCTGGCATCCCGAAGGCGGCCGGCGTGGAGGCGATCCTGCGCCTCGACGACGCACCGCGCGGACTGTATTCCGGTGCGGTCGTGATGTTTTCGGCCGACGGCGGCCTGGACGCGGCGCTGACATTGCGGGCGGCTTACGAACGCGACGGCATGACATGGTTGCGGGCCGGGGCGGGCATCATCGAAGAGTCCACGCCGGAGCGGGAATTCGAAGAGACCTGCGAAAAGCTGTCCACCCTCGCGCCCTACCTGGTTCCGCGCCGGTAGCGCTCGCGCGACTGACTCGTGCCCCGTCGGAGTCCTCCGGCGGATGGCCCATCCCCGCCATAGGGACCTTTGGCCCTAGTTCGCCGGGTTTCCGGCGTGTCATCTTCATGTAACCGCATGACACAGATACATTGTGCGTTACTTGACGGCACACATAACTGGAGGGCTTCGTGTCCAACGACCTGACCAACCTGCAGCTATTACATGAACTCGAGCCGGTGGTCGAGGACCTGCTGAACCGCCACCTGTCGATGTTCAAAGAGTGGAATCCACACGACTATGTCCCGTGGTCGGACGGCAAGAACTTCTATGCGCTGGACGGTCAGGATTGGGAGCCTGGACACAGCCGGCTCCCCGATGTCGCGCAGGTGGCGATGGTGCAGAACCTGCTGACAGAGGACAATTTGCCGTCGTATCACCGCGAGATTGCGATGAACTTCAGCATGGACGGCCCCTGGGGGCAGTGGGTCAACAGGTGGACGGCCGAGGAGGCTCGGCACAGCACGGCGTTGCGCGACTACCTGGTGGTCACCCGCGCCGTCGACCCCGTGGAACTGGAGAAGCTGCGGCTCGAGCAAATGACCCGCGGCTTCAGCCCGGGGCAGAATCAGCAGGGTGACCTGTTTGCCGAGAGCTTGTTCGACTCGGTCATGTACGTCTCTTTTCAGGAGCTGGCCACCCGGGTCTCCCACCGCAACACGGGCAAGGCATCCCAAGACCCCATCGCGGAGCAGCTGATGGCCCGCGTCTCGCACGACGAGAACCTGCACATGATCTTCTACCGGGACGTCAGCGGGGCGGGTCTGGACATCGCCCCGAACCAGGCGATGAAGTCGGTGCACCGAATCCTGCGCAACTTCAAGATGCCCGGATTCACGGTGCCCGAATTCCGGCGCAAGGCGGTAATCATCGCGGTCGGCGGTGTTTACGACCCGCGCATCCATCTTGACGAGGTGGTAATGCCGGTGCTCAGGAAGTGGCGCATCTTCGAACGCGAAGACTTCACCGGGGAGGCCGCGCGGATGCGCGACGATCTCGCAGTGTTGGTCAAGGAGCTCGAGCAGGCCTCCGATAAGTTCGACGAATCCAAGCAGCGCTACCTCGAGCGCGAGGCCCGCAAGATCGAGAGGATCACCGCCAGCAAGGTGCTGAAAACCGAAGGGACACTGACCCTGAGCGGGCACTGACGGTGATTTTCCGCTGATGAGGGTCTCGCCAAGCCAACATGGCCTAGCCCGACGCCGTTTCCGCCGACGAGCCGGACTCGAGGTAGTCGGCGAGTATCTGGCCCACTAGTGACTCGATGTTGGACTCGATCGACGACGCAAGCGTGGCGGTGACCGTCGCCACGGCTTGAGTGCGGAAGCGCACCAGCATCGTGATCAGCTCGGCGATCTCGGCATCCGGCGGCAACGGCTCGCCCGGCTTGATGCGGTCCAGCACGTGCTCGGCTCCGGCGCGCACCAGCATGTCGCTGATCTTGTCGATTTCGGGCACGATCTGCTCGTGTAGGTCGACGAGCTTCTCCAATTTGACGCCGTACCCACGGATTTCGTTGAACGCCTCGATCAGTTTAGGGCGGGTGACGGTGGCTTGGGCTCCGTCGACCCGGATGACGTGTAGCGCTACCAAGCGCTCGAACGCGTCCGGGTCGTCGACGAGTCGCTGCGCCTCGGCCAGTGCCATGGTCTCCGGCTTCTCGGTGGTCCAGGGGCCCGCGATGGCGGTCTCCAGGCCCAGCACGTCGCCCAAATTCTTGCCCTGCTCCCAGGCGCTGAGCATTTCGCGAACGTGGGCGATGTTGTATCCGCGATCGAGCATCGAGGTGATGAGCCGCAGCCGGGTCAGGTGGGTGTCGTTGAACAGTGCGATGCGGCCGACCCGCAACGGCGGGGGGAGCAATCCGCGGTCGCGATAGACGCGGATGTTGCGGGTGGTGGTGCCGGCCAGCCGGGCCAGGTCATCGATCCGGTACTCACCGGACGCGGGGCCGCCCTGGGGGTGGCGGACCGCCGCGTCAAAAAGCTGCGAGACAGCCGTTTCGATCAATTGCCGGTACTCCCGCGATTGGCGCCGAACGCGCTTGGGCGCGCGCCGCACGTTGTGCAGCACGCTGGCGATAGTGCCGGGTTCGGGGCTTGAAGAACGGCGGGGCGGGCGGTCCGGTGCCATGCGTCAGCCCGGCGCGGCGGCGAGCGCGCGGGTGCGGTACGCCACCGCTCGGTAATCGTCGTAGCGGAAATCCCTCATCTGCCGAAGATACTGCGTCGCGAAACCCGGGTACATTGACCCGTTGTATCCGTCCTTGGTGAGGTACCAGCTGCGGCAGCCGGACATCCAGGTCGTTTTGGCGAGGCGGCGCTGGAGGCTGTCGTTGTGGCGGCGCTGGACCTTTTCACGCACATCGAGATAGCGCAGATCGTTGTCGAGGATGGCGGTGATGCCGCGCACCGCGTACTCCAGCTGACCCTCGATGTAGACCAGCAGGGAGTTGTGGCCCGGCCCGGAGTTGGGTCCGGTCATAACGAACAGATTCGGGTACCCGTGCACGTTGATGCTCTTGTAAGCCTGTGCGCCATCGGCCCATTCGTCGGCCAGCGACCGGCCGCCGAGCCCGGTGACCGCAAACGGCGGCCCGGTCAGATGGACGTCGTAGCCGGTGGCGAAGACGATGGCATCGAGGTGGTGCTCGATGCCGTCGCTGGTGCGGATGCCGGCCGGGCTCATCGTGGCGATCGGCCAATCAATGAGCTTGCAGTTGTCGCGCTGCAGGGCAGGGTAGTAGTCGCTGGAGACCAGCATGCGCTTGCACCCCGGCCGGAAGTCCGGCGTCAGCTGGCGTCGCAGCCAAGGGTCCTTCACCTGCGCGCGCAGGTGTGCCCGCCCCAGGCGCGCGGCCAGCGAGGTCAGCGGTGTGTCCCACACCAGGGCCGTGGCGCTCGCCTCGTGGCCCCAGAACAAGGCCTGCCGCGCAAGCTGCTGGGCGGCGGGCACTTTGGTGAACAGGGCCTGCACCGCCGGCGGGGTGGCGGCATCCAGGCGCGGCAGCACCCAGCAAGGGGTGCGTTGGAACACCTTGACGAAGCCGGCCCGCTTCACCAGTTCGGGGACGATCTGGATCGCGCTGGCGCCGGTGCCGATGACGGCGACCCGCTGGCCCGTGAAATCGTAGTCGTGGTCCCAGCGTGCGCTGTGAATCTTGTGTCCGCGATAGCTGTCCAGACCGCGAATGTCGGGGAAGCTGACGTCCGACAGCGGTCCGGATGCCAGCACGACGGTGCGCGCGCGGAACCGCTTGCGGCGTTTGGTGGTTGCGGTCCAAACCCCGCTAGCTTCGTCGAAGCTCAGGCCGTTGACCTCATGACCGAATCGGATGTGGCGGCGGATGTCGAATCTGGTCGCCATGTCTTCGAGGTGGCGGCAGATCTCCGGGGCGGGGGAGTACGTACGCGACCAGGCCGGGTTCTTGACGAACGAGTACGAATACAGCAGCGAGGGGACGTCGCAGCTGGCACCCGGATAGGTTGTGTCGCGCCAGGTTCCGCCAACCCGGTCGCCGCGTTCCAGGATGACGATGTCGTCTACTCCGGCGTCGGCCAACCGGATCGCGGCTCCCAGCCCGGTGAAGCCGGCTCCGATGATGAGCACCGCGTGGGTGTGGTCGCCTGCCATGGTCACGCCGCCGGCTCGTGGGTGAGTTCTCCAACCCAAGTCGGCACCGACGGAAGCAGGGGCCGCGGATATCGGTCGGAAAGCCATACCATCGAATTCGCCAGCAGGTGGTACGGGTGGCGTGGATTTGTGACCACTCCCGCGTAACGCCTCAGGAAACGATAAGTCGGTACCCGCCTGGTACTTTCGCCGCGATCGCCAAGCTCTTTGAATCTTTTCACAGCTCTGTAAAGCCGCTCCGGCTCCATACCCATGGCCGTGATCTCGTTGCGGATCCTGTTGATCAGCGGTGCGCCCATGATCGCGCCGATGATGAGACCCGGAGTGGCATTGTGACCGACGAAGTCGATCAATAACCGTCGTATCTTCGCGTGCCCGATCATGTCGAGGACTTCGAAATCGACAACCAGGTGGCGTGATTCGTCATTGTTGATCTTCTCGAAGACCTGGTGGCAGATGGGGTCGTGCACCTCGTCGAGGAGGAATTTCAACAGGGCGCCGTCCAGTGCGACTTCGAGCATCGGAATGACCGTGCCCAGCAGAGACAGCGGCATGTCGTCGGCCCAGCGGTCCAGCCAGTCGATCGCCAGTCGGATGTTCACGTTCGGCTCGGGAATCTCACCGTCCTCGAGCATGCCCCAACGCTTCATCAGCGCCAGTTCGGCGTTGGCGTGACGCTGCTCCTCGGCGTGGAAGTAACGGTAGATCTCGGCAATGGTCGGTGTGGGTGCCTTCTTCGCTAGCGCAGCGAAGCCCCGGGCGCCAATGTTCTCGATCCAGCATAGGTCGGCCATGAACGCCTTGAGCTGTGGCCGCTGTTCATCACTGATCATTTCGGCGCCGGGCGCGTCCCAATCGATGTCGGCGAGCGCCCACTGGCGATCCTTGATCTTGGCGAGCATAGCTTCCATGTCGATGGCCACCGGGGCTCCTTTGCTTGATCAGGGCAGGTTGATTCGGGACACCAGTCCGGCCGCACGCGTATAGGCCTGCGGGGCCATGCGTTTGATGCTCCAGCCGATCTTGGCGTCGAGTTGCGGCATGCAGTACAGCTCGCCGCGGTCGTGCGCGTCCAGGCAGATCCTCGCGACCTTGTCCGCGGAGAATCCGGTCCAGCGCATCAATGTGTTCGCCAGCTGGCTGGATTCCTCGCTGATGCGGCCAGACTCGACGATGTTGGTCTTGACGAAGGTCGGGCACAGCACCGTGACTTTCACCCCGGTGCCGGCCAATTCGGCGGCCAAAGTCTCCGAAAGTGACAGCACTCCGGCCTTGCTGACGTTGTAGGCGGCCATGCCCGGGGCCGCGCCGAAGGCGGCCGCCGAGGCGACGTTGATGATGCCGCGGGCAGCGTGCGACGGACCCCGCAGGATCGGGGTGAACACATGGCAGCCGTGAATGGGCCCCCACAGGTTGATGCCCAGCGTCCACATCCAATCGTCCAGCGGCGCATCGCCGATGGCCGCGCCGCCGGCGCCGACACCGGCGTTGTTGATCACCAGCGTTGGCGGCCCGGAAAACCAGGCCTGCGATTGGTCCGCCAGCGCCCGGACATCCTCGAATTCCGAAACGTCGCAACGGATGGCGGTGGCCCTGGCGCCCAGTTCGGTGATCGTGTCGGCCGTCCTCTGGGCGGCGGCTTCGTCGATGTCGCTGCAGACGACCGCGCCGCCGCGGCGGGCGAGTTCGACCGCGAACGCCGCGCCGATGCCACTTCCGGCGCCGGTCACCACCGCCGACGCGCCGCGGCTCGGTTTCGACCTCCCCAGCAATCTGTCCAACATCCCTCAGAGCACCTCCTGGGTCACAGCGCGCGCATCCTGCAACGCGTGGGCGATGAACCTCGCGACGTAGGCCACGGCCTTGGCGGCTTCGGGCGTCACGCGTGGCAGTGCCTGAAAGACGTGCACCTGGTGCGGCCAGATCTGCAGTTCGCATCGCCCGCCCGCGGCTTGGATGTCGGCCGCGAGCTGACGGGCGTCGTCTTGCAGCATCTCGGCTCCACCGGCCTGGATGAGGGTCGGCGGAAGTGGCGGGCCGCCGGCCACATTGAGTGTCAGCCGCTGGTGGGCGGGGTCGACTCCAGCGTGATACATGCCGACCAGGCGAGCCGCGTCGGCCGCCCGGATCGCGGGATCGCGACGCATCCGTTCACGGGCGAGGCACAGCGCGAAGGTGACGTCGTACAGCGGGGAGAACAGCGCCAGCGCGGCCGGGTGATCGGCGGCGACCTCGGGTTGCAGCAACATGTCGACGGCCAGGTGTCCGCCGGCCGAATCACCGGCGACCACAATTTGTTTCGGCGGCACACCGCACGATTGCACCAGCCAATCCCAGCCCGCCCGTGCGTCGTCGGCCGCGGTGGGAAAGCGGTGGCGTGGCGCGAGTCGATAATCGATGCTGAACACCGGCAAGCCGGTCAAGGATGAGAGCCAGGACGTCAATCGCCGGTGGGTTTTCGGCGAGCACACCGCGTAGCCGCTGCCGTGCACGTAGTAGATCGCTCCCCCGGTGGTGGACGACCGCGGCGCCTCGCTCGTCGGCGTGCGCGGTCCGTATACCCATTCACCCTTGACGCGCCGCCCGTCGGGCAGCTTCGTGTCGACGTGTTCGACGCGGGTGCCCGTCAGCGAGGGGCCGAACGTCCCCATGATCCGGGCGACGATCTGGCGCGATAGCCATAACCCCCAGGTCCGCTCGGGGGGTATCAGGCCCGTGACCGGCCGCAGGGTGTAAGCACTTACCGCCGCCGCGCCACGGGACCGCAATGACCCGCGGGCCGGAACACCGTCCGCCATGTCACGCAGTCAATAACAAATGGTGACATTAGTCAATGGCAGTCTCGAGGCAGTTTCGAGGCGATTTCTCGGGTGGCGCGGTTGCGGCCGGGCCGTGGAGCCGGTCAGAACATCCGCGGGCCGCCGAAGCCGGGGACCGTGCCCACCGGGATCAGCACGAGCGCGATCACGAGAAAAATGAACAGCCGCAACGTTTTCGGAGTCGGCGCCTGCTCGATCTCCGGCCTGCGCGCCGCGAAGAGGGCGAACACCATCCCGACGTCGAACGCCACGATCGTCAGCCAGCGGGTCCAGTCGTAGCCGGTCAGGAAGACCGGGGAGATCAACACCGACCCGGCGACGACCCAGGCCACCCGGCCCCGCAGCGCGTCGAGGAACGCACCCAGCGGCACGCCCGAAACACTGCTGAGTCCCCACATCGTCACCACCACGGCGGCGGCTCCGAACACCAGGGACATGGTGAGGCCGACCATGCCGATGTGGCCGACGGTACGGATGGCATCCGTGATTCCGTTGTCGTAGTTCGGCATCACGTTTCGGCACACCCAGTCGTGGTAGTCGGTTTGCCGCGATTGCCCGTCAATGACATAGCGCAGCAACGTGGTTGGCGACGTCACCGTCGCAAACGGGTTCGGCATCAAGTGGTGGGGGACCGACGCGCACAATTGGGCGGCGACGTCGTGACGGCCGAACGCCGCGACCGCGGCCGTCGTGCAGGCTCCCGGCGCCACCGCGAGGAGCACGCCGAGGCCCCGGGCGTCTGTCAGCGCACCGCCCAGGACGATGATCGCCAGCACGGCGCCCAATGCGAACTGCAGCCCTACCGCCTCGTGCATGAGCGTCAGCGCCGCAGTCACAAGACCGTAGGCCGTGCACCATGCCATCGCGACGGCACGGGAACGTGCCAGCAACAACGCTGAGGAGAACAGCGCCAGCGCCGCTGCCCCGAACAGATCCGGCCGGGCCGAGTATGCCGCAAACGGAACTCCAAAGGGCAGCAACGGAATCAGCATCGCCACCAACAATCGGCGCTCAGACCGCGGGCGACCGAAGAGCACTACACCCGCGACCGTTGCCAGGCCGCCGAGATAGACAGCCGTCGACAGCCACCGCAGACTCAGCGTGGCGGAGAAGTAGTGTCCCGGGGCGAGCCGCACCAATTCGCCGGCAAGACCGCGCCGCACGAAGCCATGCGTGTAGTCGGCCGCGTAGTACGACATCCAGTACACGTCGAGCGGAACGATCTTGATCGCGAACCACAGCACTGATGCCGCCCAGGCCGCAATCGCGGCGGCGACACCCGCGTACATGAGGTGGCGCCGGCTTTGAGTCGCTCTGAGGTCCAGGCCCACCATCAGATCTGGCCCTCGTAGACGGTGGTGGCCCCCAGCTGCAGGTCAGCCAGGGCGCTGCACGCGAGCTCGCCGGCTTGCGCTGCGGTGTTGCCGGCGCCGTCCTGGCACGCTATGACGTTGAGAAACCGGCTGCCGTTGATCGTCCCAGTGCTGCAGAACAATTGGCCATGGGTCTGCTCGATGCGGCGGCGGGTGATGCCCTGCTCGGCCAGCCGGATGGAGACCTCGGCTGCATCGGCACCATCGATGCGGCCAACGGCGGGATCGAGGCTTCCGAGGTTCGAGCAGCCGACCGGAAGCCGGCCGACGGACATCGCGATGCCTTCGGCGTGGCGGACGAGCCAGCGTGGTGTGAACGGGACGAGCGGTAACCCCGCGAGCATTTCGTTGGGCTCTTGGCGCAGCGACGTCAGCTCCCTCTTGACATCGGCTCGGACGCAACTCAAGTCGTTGGCCACCGTTGTTCCATCGACGGTAAGGGTGATCGAGGTCAGGGCGTTGGCCCGGTCGTCGTTGCCGGTGCGGTCGCTGACCGGCAGCACGACCGTCACCGAGTTCCCGTCTGGAAGCACCCTGCCGATCCGGCACGCCAGCCGAGCCGCGAATGCGACGAAGAGTGTGTTGCTGCTTCCGTTGAGACTGCGCGCACGGGCTTCCCATGCGGCGGCGTCGGTCTGGATCGTCACCGATGGGAGTGCCGTCTGCTCATCGGCATTCGGGGAGGGCGGGCCGGGCCGCCGCGCCCCGGGCGCAGGCCGGGGACCGGACGAGGCCTTGAGCAGAATCATCAGGGTCGCGATCACGGCGCGGATGACCACCGGCAGCGAACGCATGGCATCGGTCAGGTCCTCGGAGACGGCGCGCAGCCGGCTACGTGAATTCGGCTGCGGGTAACCGCGATTGCGTCTCTCTTTATTCACCGCCTCGGTTACCGCCGTTATCGCCGCGAGTCCATCGACGACGCAGTGTGATGACACCAGGGTGACGGCCGCACCGCCGTCATCCAGCGGCAGCACGCCCATGTGAAAAGTCGGGCCGAACTCGGGGTCGACGGGTACCTGTGCACGTCTTTCGATCCACGCGCCGATCGCCGACCGCGGTTGTCGCGGCTCTAGCGCGATCTCTGGAGAATGGTTGTCGAGTACCCAGCGATGACGCCCGAAAGGCAGCGGTGAGCGCTCGATGCGCCGCCCGAGGAGACCGGCACCGAGATTGTCTTTGAAGGTGCGCAACGCGTCGATGTTCACGTCGCGGTCGTACACCCACGTGCATTGCACCGTGCTGCCCTGACCGGTGGCCCGCAGCCGCAGGAACGCGGCCTGGTCCAGCAGCGCCAGCTTCGTCACCGGCGAGTTAGGAGGTGCATGTGTCTTCAGGCCGCTCACACCGAGACCTGTTGCAGGAGAACGCAAATACATCAGGCATTGTTGTGCAGCCCGGCGTCGGACACCCGGGTGAACTCGGCGCGCATGGTCTCGACATAGCGCCGGACCGATCCGCGAGCGATGTCGGTGCCCGGGTAAGCGACCACCAGTTGCGTTCCGTCGTGCATGCGATTGACCCACATGCACACCGTTTCCGACAGCCGGTTGTCACCCCAGATGCCGGCGCGTAAACCATCGAAGTAGTCACCGAACGGGAGCTTGCGAATGTCGATGTAGGACAACATCGGCACCGGTCGGTCCGGAACCTCGAAGTGGCCCTCCGAGCCGGCCGGTGTCTCGAGCAGGTGGTAATAAGGCACCGCGCCGAGGGCCGTGTTCGCGTCGAACGACGCCTGGGCGGCGCTGACCACTTCGTCGAATGACTTACCGGCGATCGGAATCGCCAACGGGACGAAGCTGGCCAACCAGCCGACCGCGGTGGCGTGGGCGGGATCTCGCCGGTTGTCAAAGGGGGTTAGTCCGAAATATGTGGCCGCGCCGGTTAACCGATGCTCGGCCAGGGCGGCGCACGCGAACACGCCACCGCTGAAGCGCGCTCCCGCGGCACGGCACGCGGCCTCGAAACGCCGGCCCTGGTCGTCATCGATCAGGTCGAACACGTCGATGGCTCCCGGCGTATCCGCGGACGGCTCACCCAGTTCCAGTGGAAACCTCGGCAGTGCACCGTTGTTCGCCGAGAGGAAGGCGCGCCAGCGCTGGATTTCGGGCGCCTCGTCATCGAGGCTGGCGGTGTAGGCGCGCTGCTTCGCGCTGAAATCGCGATGACTGGCTGCGGGCGCCAGCGCGGCCTGCCCGTTCTGCAGCGCGCTGAAGTACGCCGTCTGGACGTCCAGGAAGATCACGCCGGCCGACATACCGTCGGCGCGCAAGTGATCGACGGCGATGTAGATGGTGAACCGGTCCTCGCCCTGGACAATTCCGAAGCTGAAGCAGTCCCATTGCAGCGGATCGGGGGTATCGAGGATGAGCTTGCGGATCTGAAGCGGAGCCATTTCTCCGAGATCCGTTGGCGCAAGCGTGATGTTCTCCGGGTCGGCAATGACGTAGCGGAGGATTTCGTCATTGCCGGTGAAGGCAAACCGGTCGTGGTAGGCATCGTGTCGCCGCACGTGGCTATTCAGCGCTTGCGTCATCGCATCGATATCGCACACGCCGCTGATCTCCCAGGCTCCGATGCACAATCGGGGAATATCGCGGCCGAGGCTGACCTGGCGTCGGTAATAGCGCAGATGCTGCGACTGCTGGTAACTCACCGGGACGGGATGGTATTGCGCTTCTGCGGCGCGCGCGTAAGTGTTCGCGGTGGGATACCAGGATACGACGGTGCCCTCGGCTGTCCAGTCGTCAACCGTGCCCAGGAACATGCGCTACCTTTCCTCGTCAGTTGGCGACGCCAGTCGGATGACCTTAACGCGCCCGCGCGTGAGTTGCTGTACGACTTTGACCTGCCGAGCGAGTTTTATTTCGCGCGACCGGTAAGTGCCTTCTCGCTAGCTGCGTGGAATGTGCATCAGTGATTTGGCTCACTCCGGCATGAATTGGCCCCGCGCATGCCGGCAACCAGGGGGAATAGCTGACTCGCTGACCGTCGCGCGGCGCAAGCATAAAGGTCCCCCTCGGGCCAAACAACCGCACGGGATTGACAGGACCCGCACGATTGCCATCGTCTTGCCGTGCAAGAGCCAACCGGCACGCGGATTCGTTTGATGCGGCGCGCGGTTAACTCCGGACTACTGCTCAAACAAGCCTTTATCTGGACGCCACGGACCCAACGTGTCACCGATAGCGAGCGCTATCTGGGCAATGCCATTCGTGCAACTCCCAGGTCCACGAAACGACGCCTCGATCACCATATCTCAGGCGAGGTTACGGCGGAATAGTACCAGCCAAGGAATTTTTCTGCGCGCGATCAGCCGGCGTGCGAAATGCGAACGGGCCCGCACGGTCGTCAGTGTTGGCTGTCGCCAACGGCTTTCGCCGTGAACGGGGCCGAGTTGCGCGAAATGACCTGCTGATCGGGGAGATTGGCCGTCAGGGCGGCGCCTTTCAGAACGTCGTAACCCGAGCGCCGAGCGTCACGCCAGCGTGACGGCCTGGGTCGGGCGCCACGCTGGCGTGACGCTCGGGCGTGAAGTCGCATGTCGCCAACCCGGCGTTGCACCGCTCCGGGCGGCGCGGCAGCCGTTGGCGCTGCCGCCCGAACGCAGACCGGAGGACCGCTTGACGTCTTACGTACAGGGTGTATGTTCATACATACGGTATGTATGAAAGGGGATAGGGTCATGTCTGCCACGCTCGACGCGATAGCGGAAGAACGCGCAACCGTTCTGAAGGTTTGCACGCAAATGCCTGACTCGACGTGGGCGGAGGACAGCGGGTGTGCTGGCTGGTCGGTCCAGGATCTGGTGTCGCACATGGCGTGTAGCTACTGGTTGGCTGTCGATCCGTCGACGCTGCCGGACCCGGGCGGCCTGCCCGCCGAACGCGCAGCGGACCTGTACGTCGCGTCCCGTCGTTCCATGACCCCGGCGGAGGTCGTGGCCGACTATGAGTCGGTCAGTTCGCGAGGGCTGGAGCTGCTCGCCGCTGTCGAGGGCCAAGATATCGAGATACCGATCGGTGACGTCGGAACTTATCCGGCCTCCGTCGTGCCCACGACTTTTGTCTTCGAGTCCTTCATCCATCTTCGGTACGACTTGTTTGCCCCGGATGGACCGCTGCGGTCAGATCCGCCGCCCGTCGACGAGCTACGGCTTGCCCCCACGCTGGACTGGATCGAGGCTGCACTGCCGCAGCAGAACACCCACCTGCTCAACGGTTTACGCGTGGGTGCCGAGATCCGTCTCGACGGGCTGTGCGCCCGGACCCTGCGCCTCGGCGCCCAGGGTGATGTGGCCGCGCGTATCACGTCCAATTCGGAAGCCTTCGTGCGATGGATAACCCAACGCGGTCCCTGGGAAAGCCTCGGCGTTCAGGCCGAAGGGGACCCGTCTGCCTTAGAGATCGTCCGTCAGCTCAGAGTGTTCTGAACGGCGCAGCCTCCCGCGGTATCGCACCCCACGACCTTCATGCGGTATGCATGACATGCATACCTGGGTGTGAAAGGTGAGGGTGCATGGCGCAGGACGGACGCCGCACACAGGCGGAGCGCGCCGCGGATACGCGTGGCGCGTTGATCAGCGCCGCCCGGCCCCTGTTCGCATCGTTGGGATTCGCCGAGGCATCCCTGGAGACGATTGTGCGCGACGCCGGGGTGACGCGCGGCGCGTTGTACCACCACTTCGCCGACAAGACAGAGCTATTCGCGGCGGTGTTCGAGCAAGTGGAGGGCGAGATGGCGGCCCGGATGGGGGAGGCCGTCGCGGCCGCGGGGGAATCCGATCCGGTCGAGATCATGCGGCTGTGCGCGGGCCTGTGGTTGGACGCGTGTGCCGAGCCGGAGGTCCAGCGCATCGTTTTGCTGGAGGCGCTGGCGGTGCTTGGCTGGGAACGCTGGAGCGACATCGGGCACCGATATAACATCGGATTCGTGACGGCGCTGCTGACCGACGCTATCGAGTCCGGCAGCATCCCACCCCAACCCGTCGAGGCCACGGCCCTGACCGTCATGGGGGCGTTGCGCGAGGCAACGCTCTACATAGCCCGGGCAGACGATCATCGCCAGGCGAGGGCGGATGCCGGCGCGGTGATGGACAGGCTCCTTGAAGCATTACGGGCCAAGCACATCGGCTGACGTCATCCTGGCTGAGCCGAGATCTGGGCAGCGATCGCCTTTTTGTCGATCTTGCCGATCGGTGTGGTGGGCAGGGTGGTCATCGGCACCAGCGCGTCGGGCCGGGCGTGGGCGGCCACCCCACGCCGGTCGAGGTAGGCGTTCAGTTCCGCTAATGTCACCGCTGGACCGGTGAAAACTACCGCCGCGCAAATCTTTTCGCCAAGGTACGGGTCCGGCGATGGAACCGCTGCCGCGGAGAAGATCGACGGGTGGCTGAGCATCTGCTCCTCGAGGTCGGCGGCGGAGATGGTTTCACCGCCTCGACAGATCACGTCCTTGACCCGCCCGGTAACCATTAGATAGCCGTCGTGCCGGAGCCGGATCAGGTCCCCGCTTCGGAAAAAACCGTCGCGGTCGAAGCAGCGTTGATTGTCGCGCTCGGCGCGGTAGTAGCCGTTGAGCGTGTACGGGCCTCGCACCAGCAGCTCGCCTTCCTCGCCTGGCGCCACGGGTTCGCCTTCGGCGTCGACCACGCGCAATTCGTCGGCCGCGCAGAGCGGCCGCCCCTGGGTGCGGTCGGTGAGTTCGGGCGGATCGCCCGGGCGGGTGAAGTTCAGCAGGCCCTCCGCCATCCCGAATACCTGCTGCAGTCCCGGGGTCAACGCGGCGCGGATCAGTCGGGCGTCGTCGGCCTCGAGCTTGGCGCCACCAACTTGCAAGAGCCGCAGGGACTTCGGCGTCACCGGCTCCCATTCGCAGGCCTGCGCCCACAGTTTGGCCAGGGCAGGCACCAGGGCGGTGACCGTGACGCCGTGGCGCTCGATGGCGGCGAATGCGGCCTCCGGGCTGGGGTCGGTGCCGAAGACGGTGGTGGCGCCCACGGTCATCGCGCCGAGCAGCCCGGGACAGGCCAGCGGGAAGTTGTGACCGGCCGAGAGCAGCACCAGATAGACGTCGTCGGCCGTGAGCCCGCACACCTGGGCGCTGGCGGTCGCGTTGAACAGGTAATCGTCGTGGGTGCGGGGGATGAGTTTGGGGGTCCCGGTGGTGCCGCCCGAAACCAGCAGCAGTGCAGGCGATCCCGGATCGCGCGTCGGTGGTGGTAGTGCGGTGACGGCCCGATCACAGAGTTGTGCCCACGACGTGAACGGGCCGGGGTCGCCGTCGACGATGACGTGCTCGAGCGTCGGGTGGTCGTGGGTGAGTTCGCGCGCCATGGCGCGGTAGTCGAAACCGTTTGCCGCATCGGCGATCACCAATCCGGTCGCTCGGCTGACGGCGGCGAAGTGTCCCAATTCGGCGGCCCGGTGGCCGGGCAGGCACATCACCGGGATCGCGCCCGCGCGCAACAGCCCGAACAGCGCCACCGCGAACTGGCAACCGTTCGGCAGTTGCAGCAGCACCCGGTCGCCTGGCGCGATGCCCAGCGCGTGCAGTCCTGCGGCGGCGCGGCGGGCGCGCGCGTCGAGCTGGGCATAACTCAGGCCCGTACCCGCGGCGTCGAGCACGGCCGTTCGGTCGGGCCAGCGCCGCGCCGCGTCGCTCAGGATGGTGTCCAGCGTGCGCCCCGCCCAGTAGCCGGCCGCCCGATAGGCGGCGGCCCGATCGGCGGGGAACGGCACGAACCCGTCGAGGGCCCCAGCGAGGGACGGTGGTGTCTGCGCGGTCATGGGTCCTTAAATCGGGGGCGTAGTAGCGGCGATTTGTGAGTAAGGATAGGGTAACCAAAAATACTTAGGGCAGCCTGTGCTAATCCAGGGAGGGTTTGTGGTGCGTGCCTCGGCGCGCTCGGAAGAGGTCCGGGCGCAGGTGGCCGAACTACTCGGCGTCGGCGTCGACGACGTTCACCCCAGCACCAACCTCATCGGCCAGGGCCTGGACTCCATCCGGATCATGACGCTGGCGGGCCGCTGGCGACGTGAGGGCATCGCCGTGGACTTCGCCACGTTGGCCGAAACTCCGACGGTCGAGGCGTGGACCGAGCTGGTCAGCGCCGACTCGCCGGCCGATCCCGCGGAGCAGCACAACCCCGTGCCACCGCCGGGTGACGCGGGTGAGCCGTTCCCGATGGCCCCGATGCAGCACGCGATGTGGGTGGGCCGCCAGGACCATCAACAGCTCGGCGGGGTGGCCGGTCACCTATATGTCGAGTTCGACGGCGGCGCCATCGATCCGGAACGCCTGCGCGAAGCGGCCACGGCGCTGGCCCGGCGCCATCCGATGCTGCGGGTGCGGTTCCTGCCCGACGGCACGCAGCGGATCGCGGCAACCGGTGACGACTTCCCGGTCGCCGTCGAGGATCTGCGCCGCCTGGACGGCGATGAAGCCGATCGGCGACTCGCGGCCATCCGCGACGCCAAATCGCACCAGCAGCTCGATGGAGCGGTGTTCGAGCTGGCTCTGACGCGACTGCCGGGCGAACGTTCGCGCCTCCACGTCGATCTCGATATGCAGGCCGCCGACGCGATGAGCTACCGGACCCTGATGGCCGACCTGGCCGCCCTGTACCTCGGGCACGACCTGCCCGCGCTGACGTACACCTACCGGCAGTACCGCCACGCGATCCAGGCGCAAGAGGCGCGACCGCAGCCTGCCCGCGACGCCGCCCGCGATTGGTGGGCGCGGCGCATCCCGCAGCTGCCGGACCCGCCCGCGCTGCCCACCACCGGCGACCGCAGTTCGCGGACGAGCACCCGGCTCTGGCACTGGCTGGACCCGCACACCCGCGACGCCCTGTTCTCCCGCGCCCAGGCCCGCGGGGTCACCCCGGCGATGACCCTGGCGGCCTCCTTCGCCAACGCCTTGGCTCGCTGGTCGACCACCTCGCGCTTCCTGCTGAACGTGCCGCTGTTCGGGCGCCAGCCGCTGCACCCCGACGTCGACTCCCTGGTCGGCGACTTCACCTCCTCGCTGCTGCTCGACGTCGACCTCACGGGCGCCCGGACCGCGGCTGCGCGGGCGCAGGCGGTGCAGGAGGCAATGCGGACCGCCGCCGCCCACTCCGCCTATCCCGGGCTGTCGGTGCTGCGGGACCTCAGCCGTCACCGCGGCACCCAGGTGCTCGCGCCGGTGGTCTTCACCAGCGCGCTGGGACTCGGCGCACTGTTCAGCCCCGAGGTCACCGATCAATTCGGGACACCCGCGTGGATCATCTCCCAGGGTCCCCAGGTGCTGCTCGACGCTCAGGTCACCGAGTTCGACGGCGGCGTATTGGTGAATTGGGATGTGCGCGAAAGCATCTTCGCCCCGGGTGTCATCGACGCCATGTTCGCCTACCACATCGACGAACTGCTCAGGCTGGCTTCCTCCGACGACGGCTGGGACACACCGGGACCGTCGCCGCTGCCGGACGCGCAGCGCGCGGTGCGCGACGCGGTCAATGGCCGCACCGCCGAGCCCAGCGGAGAAGCGTTGCACGACGGGTTCTTTCGGCAAGCCGAGCGGCGACCCGACGCGCCCGCGATCTTCGCCAGCTCCGGTGACCTCAGCTACGGGCAGCTGCGCGACCAGGCACTCGCGGTGGCCGCCGCGTTGCGCGCGGCCGGCGTCGGCGCGGGCAACACGGTCGCGGTGATGGGCCCCAAAACCGCCGAGCAGGTGCCGGCGCTGTTGGGCATCCTGAGCGTCGGCGCGGCTTACCTGCCGATCGGCGCCGACCAGCCGCGCGACCGCGCGGAACGCATCCTGGGAACCGGCGAGGTGTGCTTGGTCCTGGTTTGCGGCGGGCAGCGGCTGGCACTGCCGGTGCCCGGGCTGATCCTCGCCGACGTGCTGCGAGAGCCGCCCGTTGTCACCGAAACTCCCTCGGCAAGAGTCGATCCCGGCGACCTCGCCTATGTGTTGTTCACCTCCGGATCGACGGGCGAGCCCAAGGGCGTCGAGGTGACGCACGACGCCGCGATGAACACCGTGGAGTTCATCGCGAGCCACTTCGAGATCGGTCCCGAGGATCGATGCCTGGCGCTATCCACGCTCGAAGGCGACATCTCGGTGATGGACATCTTCGTCACCTTGCGCACCGGCGGGTCGATCGTGGTGGTCGACGAAGCGCAGCGCCGTGACCCCGACGCCTGGGCCCGGCTCATCGACACCCACCAAGTCACCGTGTTGCACTTCATGCCGGGCTGGCTGGAGATGCTGATCGAAGTCGGACACGGACGGCTATCCTCGGTGCGGGTCGTCCCCACCGGCGGGGACTGGGTGCGGCCGGAGGTGGCGCGCCGCCTGAAGGCCGAGGCGCCCAGCTTGCGGTTCGCCGGTCTGGGGGGAGCGACCGAAACCCCGGTTCACAACACGATTTTCGAGGTCGACGATCCCGACGCCCTGCCGTCGGACTGGACCGCCCTGCCCTACGGGGTGCCGCTGACGAACAACGACTGCCGCGTCGTCAACGACGCGGGCGACGACTGCCCCGACTGGGTCGCCGGCGAACTGTGGGTCTCCGGTCGTGGCATCGCCCGGGGCTATCGGGGGCGTCCGGACCTCACCGCGGAGCGCTTCGTCGAGCACGCGGGACGCAGGTGGTACCGGACCGGCGACCTGGCCAGGTACTGGCCCGACGGAACGATCGAGTTCGTCGGCCGCGCCGATCACCGGATCAAGATCAGCGGATATCGCGTCGAACTCGGCGAGATCGAGGCCGCGCTGCGACGGCTGCCAAGGGTGGCGATAGCGGTCGCGGCGCTGCTCCCCGCATCGGGTGGCTCGGAGGTGCTGGCCGCCGCGGTCTGTCCGGAAAGTTCCGGCGGTGCCGGGTTGACGGCCGAGCGGATTCGGGAGCTGATGGGCGAACTCGTGCCGGCGCATATGGTTCCGCGTCACGTCACGCTGGTCGGGCGCATCCCGTTCACCGACGCCGGCAAGATCGACCGTCGTGCCGTCGCCCGCGACTTGGGCGCCAAGGTTTCGCTGTCCGAGCAGCCCCGCTACCGCGCCCCCTCGACCCCGCTGGAATCCGCCCTGGCCGCCCTACTCGGGGATCTACTCGGCGCGGGCCGGGTCGGCCGCGACGACGACTTCTTCGCCCTGGGCGGCGATTCCGTGCTGGCCACCCAGGCCGTGGGTCGTATCCGGACCTGGCTGGACACCCCCCACATCATGGTTGCCGACATCTTCGCCACCAGAACCGTTGCCGCACTTGCCGGTTTACTTACCGACCGCGAGCAGGACGGCGAGCGCCTGAATCAGGTGGCCGAACTCTACCTGGAAGTCATTCACATGGACGCCGACGCCCTGTCGGCTTCTGGGCAAGCCGGCGAAACCGGGAGGACCCGATGACGTCCGACCGGGTGCTGAGTGTGCCAACCGAGTTCGCATCCTGGATCAAGCGGGTGCCCAGCAGCAACCAGAGCCGGCGCACCGGCGCGACCGTCGTGTTTCCGCACGCGGGGGCGGCCGCGGCAAGCTATCGCGTGCTGGCTACCGCGCTGGCCGCGGGCGGCGACACCTACATCGTGCAGTACCCGCAGCGCGCGGACCGGCTGAGTCACCCGGCCCCCGACACGGTGCACGACCTGGCCCGGGGTTTGTTCGACGCCGGGCCGTGGAGCCGGGCGGCGCCGCTGCGGCTGTTCGGCCACAGCATGGGTGCGGTCGTGGCTTTCGAGTTCGCCAGGATCGCCGAATCCCACGATGTTGCCGTGCGGCGCCTGTGGGTCTCGGCCGGCCCGGCGCCGTCGGCCGTTGCCGCCATGCCGGCGCTCCCCACCACCGACGACGGATTGCTCGCCGACATCGCCGATCTCGGCGGCACCGACCCCGAACTGCTCGCCGATGAGGAGTTCGCCGAACTGCTGACCACCGCGGTGCGCGCCGACTACGAAGCGGTCAACCGCTACGAGTGTGCTCCCGGCGTCCGCATCCGCGCCGACATCCGCGTCCTGGGGGCGTGCGACGACCACCGCGTCGATCCGTCCGCATTGCGGCTCTGGGAGAACCACACCACCGGCGCCTTCGAGTTGTTCTTGTACGACGGCGGGCACTTCTATCTCGACGAGCACATCGATGCCGTGGCGCGGCGGGTGAATGCCGATGTCTGACAACGGGTTCACCGGCGCCTCCGATCCGGTCGCGATCGTCGGCATGGCCGTCGAAGCGCCCGGCGGCATCGACACCGCCGACAAGTACTGGGAACTGTTGTCCCACGGCCGTGAGGCGCTGGGGCCGTTCCCCACCGATCGAGGTTGGCAGGTCCGCGAACTGCTCGCGGGATCGCGGCGCAGCGGTTTCAAGGAGATCCACGATCGTGGTGGATTCCTCTCCGGCGCAACCACGTTCGACCCGGAATTCTTCGGCATCTCGCCGCGCGAGGCCGTCGCCATGGACCCCCAGCAGCGCGTCGTGCTCCGGGTGTCCTGGCGCGCGCTGGAAAACAGCGGCATCAACCCCGACGACCTGGCCGGGCACGACGTGGGGTGCTTCGTCGGCGCCTCGGCCACCGGATACGGGCCGCAGATGGCCAACTTCTCCCAGCACAGCGGTCACCTGCTCGCCGGGACCGCGCTCAGCGTGATCTCCGGGCGGGTCTCCTACACATTGGGATTGGCCGGCCCGGCGCTGACGGTGGACTCGTCGTGCGCGTCCGCGCTGGCGGCGTTTCACCTCGCCGTACGCTCGATCCAGAGCGGTGACTGCGACCTGGCGCTGGCCGGCGGGGTGAACGTGCTGGGCTCGCCCGGGTTCTTCGTCGAATTCTCCAAGCAGCACGCCCTTTCCGACGACGGTCACTGCCGCCCCTACAGTGCGCAGGCCAGCGGGACGGTGTGGGCGGAAGGGGCGGCGATGTTTGTGCTGCAACGCAAATCGGCCGCGCTGCGCGCGGGCCGCCAGGTCGTCGCCGAAGTCCGCGCCACCGCCGTCAACCAGGATGGCCGCAGCGCCGGGCTGAGCGCCCCCAGCGGCGACGCGCAGGTCCGCCTGTTCCGGCGCGCCATGACGCAGGCCGGGATCCGGCCCGACGAGGTCGGGATGGTCGAGGGGCACGGCACGGGCACGCGGCTAGGGGACCGCACCGAATTGCGCTCGCTGGCACAAACCTACGGCGAGACGGCGGCCGGTGCCGGCGCGTTGCTCGGCTCGGTGAAATCCAATGTCGGCCACGCGCTGGCCGCCAGCGGTGCACTTGGGCTAGCGAAGGTCATCGTCGCCGCCGAGCACGGGGTCATCCCACCGACCCTGCACGCCGCGCAGGCGAGTCCGGAAATAGACTGGGAAAGCCAGGGTTTGCGCTTGGCGAAGACGCTGACCCCCTGGCCCGCGGCCGGCGGGCAACGGATCGCGGCGACATCGGCGTTCGGCATCGCCGGGACCAACGCGCACGTGATCGTCGCCCTCCCCGAGGTCGCGTGATGCTGACCTCCCCACTGCCCGACGGCCGGGTGCCGGTGCTGCTCTCGTCGCACGACGAAGATCTGATCGGCGTGGACGCCCGGGCGATCCTGGACTACCTGGGCGCGACCGGCGCGGACACGGATACCGCGGCCGTGGCGTCCACCCTGCTGCGGCTTCGGCGGGTGCGGCGGCACCGCGCGGTGGTTCGGGCGGCCGACCGCGGCGAGCTGGTCTCCGGCCTGACCGCGCTAGTTGACGGTGAAGAGCACCCGCTGGTCACCCGATCCTCCAGCAACGTTGCGCCGTGCATCGCCTTCGTGTTCCCCGGCCAGGGCAACCAATGGCAATCGATGGGCGCCGAGGCATACCAACGACTTCCGGCTTACCGGGCCGAGACCGACCGATGCGCCCAGGCGTTCCGCGCCGCCGGGCTGCCTTCACCGTTGCCCTACCTGACCGGCGAACTCGACAAGAAATGGTCGCGCACCGAAATCCAGGGAGCGCAGTTCACCCACGCGGTCAGCCTGGCCCACGAATGGCGATTCCACGGCGTGCTCCCGGCAATCGCCGTCGGCCACAGCCTCGGCGAGGTCGCGGCGGCGTACGTGGCCGGAACGATAACGCTGCCGGACGCGGTCGCGCTGGTCGGAGCCCGCGCCACGATCGTCGGCCAATTGGCCGGTCACTACGCCATGGCCGTGCTTGGCGCCGGCGTGGACGAGGCCGAGTCCCTGATCGGTGAAACGGCGGGCTGGCTTGAAGTTTCGGCCGTCAACGGCCCCTCGTCGACCGTGGTGTCCGGAGACCATGACGCCGTGGCGGCCGCCGTGTGCCTCGCCCAGCAACGCGGCGTCTTCGCCCACCAGCTGACGGTGGACTATCCGGGCCACACCAGCGTGCTGCGGCCGCTGCGCAACCAGCTGGCCGAGCTGGTCCCCCACTCGGCGTTCTGGGACAGTCCGGTGCGATTCGTCGGCTCGACCTTCGGCGCGGAGGTCCGTGGCGACGTGGACTTCTCCAGGTACTGGTATGACAACCTTTGCAACACCGTGCGTTTCGACCGGGCGGTGGCGACGGCCCGAAGGCTCGGGGCCACGACGTTCGTCGAGCTGTCCGCGCATCCCGCGCTGCTGTACCCGCTCGCGGACCTGGTCGACGAGCGGACGACCGTGGCCGTCGGCTCGGGGCATCGCGAAGGGGCCATCACCGACACGCTGGCGGCGAACATTGCCGGCGTGGCGGCGGCCGATCCCGGCTGCCAATGGGCCAACGCGATTCCCGGGGGTGTGCGGCCACCGTTGCGCGGATTCCCGAACGCGCCGATGCGGGCGGTGCACCTGTGGGCGGCGCCCGAACCGCTGATCGGGACGGGGGAGGGCCCGGCGCCCACCGTCGCGGTTGAGGATTGGCGCCACGAGACGCGACCGGGCGCGGCGGGGGCGGACATCGCCATTGTCGCCGTCGACTCCACGGACGGCGCATTAGTCCGGCGACTGATGGATGCCGTTGCGGCGCAAGGCCATTGCCGGGCGGTGTCGCCGGACGACGCGGAGATCCTCGCGATCATCGCGCCGGATCTCCATGAGCTCGATGCCGTCGCGGCGATCGAGCAGATCGCCGGGCGGCCGGACGCAGGTCTACCCGACTACGCCGCCCTGACCGGCCCGCGATGCCGGACCGTGTGGCTGCTGACCGCCCGCGCCGAAACCATCGATCCGGACGACGCCGACGCGTTCCCGGCACAGGCGGCGCTGGCCGCGATGCACCGCAGCGTCGGCTTCGAATTCACCGACCAGGCCTTCGGGCATCTCGACCTGCCCGGCCGAGACGTCGGTGCCGGCACGGCCCGCGCCGCCGTCGAGGTGCTGCTCGGGGAGCCGGCGGAGGTGGCGCTGCGGGGCAGCGAATTGCCGCGCCGCCACGTGCGGACCTTCCGGGAATGCCGCGATTCGGCGACCAAACGGCCGCTGGGCGCCGACGCGCTGGACAACGTGGTGATCACCGGCGGCAGCGGAGCAATCGGCCTGCAGTATGCGCGGTACTGCATCGAGCGCGGCGCACGGACCGTCACCCTGTTGAGCCGCAACGGTATCGATGAAGGCGCGCTGCGCGTGCTTACCTCGAACCACGACTCCGAGGTGAGCGCCCCGCGGTGCGATATCACCGATCCGGCCGCCCTGGCGGCCGTCGCCGCCCGGCACGCGGGGAACGGCGCGTCGTTGCTGATCCATACGGCGGGCATCGCCGAGGCCCGGCCGCGTTCCGAGCTCACCGGCGCCGACGTGGCGGCGGTATGCGCCGCGAAGGTACGCGGTCTGGCGCTGCTGACCGAGGCGTGGCCGCTGCGGGCCGATTGCCGGATCCTGGCCTGCTCGTCGGTGTTCGGCGTGTGGGGCGGTTATGGCCACGCGGCCTACGCCGCCTCCAACCGGATGCTCGACGTGCTGGTCGCCCAGTTGCGCGGCGCGGGCCGCGACAGCATGGCGATCCGGTGGGGGCTGTGGCAGGCCGCCGGCGTGGTCACGGGCGACGAGATCACCCGCACCGAACGCTCCGGCCTGGTCGCGATGGCGCCGGAGCCGGCGATCGAGGCGGGCCTGTGCCGCTACGACGCAGATCCACTGGTCTTCGACGCCGACCTCGACCGGCTCGCGGTGTTCTTCGAAAGCCAGGGCATGTCAATGCCGTTCAGTGCGCGGCGAGGCGGCGACGGGGGAGCGGACACCCCTACCGCCAAGCCGCTCGCCGAGGTGGTGCGCACCGAACTCGCCGCGACATTGCACCTGGACGATTCGGTATCGATCGACCCGAGCGCACCGCTCATCGACCTGGGAGTGGACTCGTTGCTCGCACTCGATCTGCGTAAGCGGCTGCGCCGGACGGTCGGAAGCTCGGTCCCGGTCGCTCGCATGCTCGGCGGGATCACCCTCAGCGAATTGATCGATGCGTTGCGCGCCGGCCCGCGGGACGGCACGACACTCGACGATCGCGAAGCCAGAAAGGTTGGACTCCCAGCGTGACGGACACCACCGGAGCCAGAGCCCGTCTCGACGACGAACGCCTGGAATTGTTGCGCCGCAAGATGGCCGAACGTGGCCTGGCCAGGCCCGCCGTCTCCGCACCCGTGGCCACCTGCGACGAGCCGCGCATGTCCGTCGGCCAGCACCGGATGTGGTTCGTGCAGTCGGTGGACCCCGACAGCGCGCTGCTCAACGTCTGCGTCTCCTACCGCCTAACCGGCACGGTCGACATCGACCGATTGCGGAGCGCGATCGACGCCGTGGCCGCGCGGCACCCCGTACTGCAGACGACGTACGACACCGGTCCGGACGGTGACCCGTATCCGGTCATCCACGAGGAGCTGCGGCCCGAGTGGGCCGAACACGACCTGTCGGAACTGACCGATCAGGCTCGACGGTTGCGGCTGGATGTGCTGGCGCAGCGGGACTTCCGCAGGCCCTTCGACCTGGCAAAGGATTCGCCCCTGCGGGTCACCGCGGCCCGCTTGTCCGCCGACGAGCTGATGCTGTTGGTCACCGCACATCACATCGCCTGGGACGACGGCTCGTGGACACCGTTTTTCGCCGACCTGACTCGCGCTTACACCGATCCGGTCGGATTCGGCGGCGAACCCGCGATGACGGCGCCTCCCCCGGACGAAGCCGCGGATCACGCCGCCGACTTCGAATACTGGCGGCCCCTGATGGCGAATCTGCCTGAGCCGCTCGAGCTTCCGGGCCCCAACGGTTCGGTGGTGCCAAGCACCTGGCGGGCCCAACGTGCTACGACGCGGTTGCCGGCGGCCACCGTCGACCGCGCCGCTGCGCTGGCGCGCGAGACCGGTGCCACCCCGTACATGGTGCTGATGGCCGCGTTCGCCGCGCTGGTGCATCGCTACACCCAGTCAACGGACTTCCTGATCGCCGCGCCCGTGCTCAACCGCGGCGTCGGGACGGAATCGGCCATCGGTTACTACGGCAACACCGTGGTGATCCGGATGCGACCGGAGCCGCTCCAGACGTTCCGGCAGCTACTGGCCCAAACCCGGGATAACGCGGTTGGCGCCTTCGCACATTCGCGTGCCGACTTGGACTGGCTGGTGCGCGAGTCCAATCCGGATCGCCGGCATGGCGCCGACCGGATGACCCGGGTGAGCTTCGGGCAGCGCGAGCCCGACGGCGCCGGCTTCTGCCCGCCCGGGGTGCGGTGCGAACGAGGGGAACTACGCGGTCATTTCAACCAGCTGCCACTCAGTTTCATGATCGAGCTGGATCGCGCGAACGGCGGGCTGGTCGAAGCCGAGTACCTGGTTGAGGTGCTGGATCACCGACTGGTGGACCAGCTGCTGCGGCACTACGCGGTGCTGCTCGACAACGCACTGGCGGACCCCGACGCGGCGCTGTCGGCGTGCGCGCTGATGGACAGCGACGATGCCGAGTGGTTGCGCTGGGCCTCGACCGGTGCCGAGTTCGAGACCCCGGCCGCCACCCTGCCCGCACTGGTCACCCGCCGAGCGGCGCTGTCGCCCGATGCCGTCGCCGTGGTCTATGAGGGGCGTGAGTACACCTACCGGGACATCGACGAAGAGTCGAACCGCTTGGCACACTGGCTGATCGAGCAAGGCATCGGCACCGAGGACCGCGTCGCGGTGTTGCTGGACAGATCACCCGAACTGGTCATCACCGCGCTGGCAGTGCTGAAGGCCGGAGCGGTCTACCTGCCGGTGGATCCCACCTACCCCGAGGATCGGCTGGCCTTCATTCTGGGCGACGCCGACGCCAAACTGGTGTTGCGCGAGGCGGTTCCGGGGCTGTCGCGATACCCGGTCACCGCGCCCGCCGAGCTGGTGCGGCCGCTGGGCCCGCACAACACCGCCTACTTGATCTACACCTCGGGCTCGACCGGCCTGCCCAAGGGCGTGCCGGTTCCCCACGCCCCGATCGCCGAATACTTCGTCTGGTTCGGTGACGAGTACCGCGTCGACGAGACCGACCGGCTGCTGCAGGTCGCGTCGCCCAGCTTCGACGTCTCGATGGGCGAGATTTTCGGCACGTTGATCATGGGTGCCCGCCTGGTGATTCCGCGGCCCGACGGGCTGCGCGACATCGGCTACCTGACGGATCTGTTGAGCCGCGAGGGCATCACCTCGATGCATTTCGTGCCGTCACTGCTCGGGCTGTTCCTGTCGCTTCCCGGGGTCAGTCAGTGGCGCACGCTGCGGCGCGTGCCGATCGGCGGGGAGGCCCTGCCGGGCGAGATCGCCGACAAGTTCCACGCCACCTTCGACGCGCTGCTGTACAACTTCTACGGACCGACCGAGACCGTCGTCAACTGCACCAGCTACCCGGTGGAAGGGGCCCAGGGCACCCGGGTGGTGCCCATCGGCCGCCCCAAGATCAACACCCAGGTACACCTGCTCGACAACGCGTTGCGGCCGGTTCCCGTTGGCGTGATCGGCGAGATCTACATCGGTGGAACGCATGTCGCGCACGGCTACCACCGCCGGCCCGGGCTGACGGCCGAACGTTTCGTCGCCGACCCGTTCACCCCGGGCGGCCGGTTGTACCGCTCCGGCGACCTGGCCCGCCGCAACGCCGACGGGGATATCGAGTTCGTCGGCCGCGCCGACGAGCAGGTGAAGATCCGCGGCTTCCGCATCGAGCTGGGCGAGATCGCCGCCGCCATCTCGGTCGACCCCAGCGTCGGGCAAGCGGTGGTGCTGGCCATGGACCTGCCCCGGTTGGGCAAGAGCCTGGTCGGATACGTCACGCCGGCCTCGGGTGGCGGCCCGGAAACCGTTGAGGTCGAACGCATCCGAGCCCGGGTCGCCGCCGCGCTGCCGGACTACATGACACCGGCCGCCTACGTGGCGCTCGACGAAATCCCGATCACGGCGCACGGCAAGATCGACCGGGCCGCGCTGCCCCAACCGCAGATCGCGGCGGCCGCCGCATACCGCGACCCGACGACCCCCACTCAACGCCGCATCGCCGCACTGTTTTCCGCGCTGCTCGGCCACGACCGGGTGGGGGTCGACGACTCATTCTTCGACCTGGGCGGCCACTCGCTGGTGGCCACCAAACTGGTGACCGCGATCCGCTCGGAGTGCGGGGTGGAGATCGGCATCCGCGACGTCTTCGAGCTCGCGACGGTGGGCTTGCTGGCGGAACGCGTCGACCAGCTGAGTTCCGGTGAACGCAGACAGTCGCGGCCCAGGCTGATCGCGACCGCCCACGACGAGCCGATGCCGCTATCGGCCTCACAGCTGCGCAGCTGGTTCGCCTACCGCGTCGACGGGCCCAGCTGGGTCAACAACATTCCCTTCGCCGCGAAGCTGACCGGGCCATGGGACATCGACGCCCTGATCGCCGCCGTCGGCGACGTCGTCGCCCGGCACGAGATCCTGCGCACCTCCTACGTGGAGTTGGACGGGGTGCCCTACCAGGTGGTCGGTCCGGCCGGGGAGGTCGCCGTGCGCCGGGCGACCGGGCCCGACGACGCGTGGCTGCAGCGGGAGCTGGACGCCGAGCGCCGGCACTGCTTCGAACTGGACCGTGAGCTGCCGGTTCGGGTTGCGGTGCTGCACACCGCCGATGACCCCACCGAACACGTGCTGTCGCTGGTCGTCCACCACATCGCCTCCGACCACTGGTCGGCGGGGGTGCTGTTCGCGGACGTGATGACCGCGTACCGGGCCCGGCGGGCCGGGGAAACCCCGGCCTGGGCGCCGCTGCGGGTGCAGTACGCCGACTACGCGGCGTGGCAGGGGGCATTCCTCGGTGATGCGGGCGGCCAGGAGTCCGCCGTCGCCGCCGAGCAACGCGAGTATTGGAGCCGGCAGTTGGCCGGGCTGCCGGAGGACACCGGGCTGCGTCCCGACTTCGCGCGCCAGCCGGTGCCCAGCGGTGCCGGCGAATCCGTCGACTTCCGCATCGACGCGGCCACCCGCGGCAAGCTCGCCGAGTTGTCGCGCGAGATGGGCATCACCGAGTTCATGCTGCTGCAAACGGCGGTCGCCGTGGTGCTGCACAAGGCGGGTGGTGGCCGGGACATCCCACTGGGCACCCCGGTCGCCGGGCGCACCGAGGCCGAATTGGATCAGCTGATCGGGTTTTTCGTCAACATCCTGGTGCTGCGCAACGACCTGACCGGCAACCCGACGCTGCGTGAGCTGCTGACCCGCGCTCGGGAGACGGCGCTGGCCGCCTACGCCCACCAGGACCTGCCGTTCGACCGGGTTGTCGACAGCGTCAGCCCGGTGCGCTCGCTGTCGCGAAACCCGCTGTTTCAGGTCGTCGTTCACGTCCGCGACCACCTGCCCGCCGCGCGGGTGATCGAGCAGGATCCCGAAGGCGGCGGACAGGACACGGTGTGCACCGCGCTGGACCCGGTCTTCGACATGGCGCACGCCGATCTCAGTGTCAACTTCTTCGGCACCGACGGCTCGGGGGGAGTCGGGTACAACTGCAACCTGATCTTCCGCACCGAGCTGTACAGCCGAGCCACCATCGAGCGGTTGGCCGGCTGGCTGACCCGCCTGGTCACCGAGTTTGCCGAAAATGCTGACCAGAGTTTGCGCGATCTGCAGCTGACCGACGCAGGCGAGCGGCTCCGGATGCTGGAGCACTGGAGCCGGGGCGAGCGGCCGCCGCATGACCGGCCGCGCACCATTCCAGAACTGCTGCAGCCGAGCCGAAGCCGGGGCGCCGACCGGGTCGCGGTGCGCTGCGGTGACGAGCGGATCGATTACGTTGCGCTGCATCGTCGTTCGGACAACCTTGCGGCGCTGCTGGTAGCGCGGGGGGTTGGACCGGGGTCGTTGGTGGGGCTGTCGACGCGGCGGAGCATCGACCTGGTGGTGGCACTGGTGGCCATCATGAAGGCGGGCGGCGGCTATTTCCCCATCGATCCCGCGTACCCGCCGGCGCGCAAGCAATTCATGCTCGACGACGTGCAACCACCGGTGGTGCTCGCCACGGCCGACGCGGCCCGCAGCGTGCCCGAAGTTGCCGGCGTCACGGTCATTTCGTTGGAAGACCCGCAGGTGCGCGCCGCGGTGGACAACGGGGAAGCCGATCCGGGAGAACTGCCCCTCCCACACCCCGACGACCCGATGTTTCTGGTCTTCACGTCCGGTTCCACGGGCAAGCCGAAAGGCGCCCTGGGCACGCATCGGTCCATGGCGGCCCGGCTGGACTGGCAGCTACGGCACTACCCACCGAGAACCGACGACATTCGACTGGCACAGGCCTCGATCACGTTTCTCGAGGGCGGCATGGAGATGCTGGCCGGACTCGCGGCGGGGGCGACCATGATCCTCGCCGACGATGCCGAGCACCGCGACCCGGAAGCGCTCGGGGAGTTGATGATCCGGCACGCGGTGGCCCAGGTCACGGCGGTGCCAAGCCTGGTCTCCGCCCTGGTCGACAGCAGGCCCGACGCGGTGCGCGCCCTGTCCCGGCTGGTGTGCGGTGGAGAACCGGTGAGCACCGCGCTGCTGCAGCGGCTGGTGTCGGTGTGCGCCGGCACGGGCACCGAGCTGTTGAACAACATCGGTTCCACCGAGACCTCCGGTGCGGTGTCCCGCGGCCGACTGGAGCTGCCGAATCCTTTGGTGGGCAGGCCGGTCCCGGGATCGGACGCCTACCTGCTCGACGAGGGCCTTCGGCCGGTGCCGGTCGGGGTGGTGGGCGAGCTGTACTACGCCGGCGACCAACTGGCCCGGGGCTACTGGAAACGGCCCGGATTGACCGCCACCCGGTTCGTGGCCAATCCCTATGCCCTCGAACCCGGTTCTCGCCTCTACCGCAGCGGCGACCTTGCTCGCTGGACCGAGGACGGGCGACTGGAATTCGCCGGACGGTCCGACCACCAGGTACAGGTGCGCGGCTTCCGGGTGGAGTTGGCCGAGGTCGAGGCGGCGCTGGCGGAAGCCGACGGCGTCGCCGCCGCGGCGGCCCGCACCTGGGAGGTGCACGGGGGCACCTCGCTGGCCGGATACGTTGTGCCACAACGCCCGATCGGCGATGACACCGAGAAGGCCGCGTTCGCATCGCAGGTGCGCACCGCGATCGGAACGACGCTGCCCGGCTATATGATGCCCTCGTCGTTGACTGTTCTCGACGCGCTGCCCAAAACCGAATCGGGCAAGCTGAACCGGCCCGGGCTGCCGCCGCCGGCGGTCAGCACCAGCGGACACGTTGAACCGTCGCGCACCGACACCGAACGGGCGCTGGCCAAGGTGTTCGCCGAACTGCTCTCGACGCCCGAGGTGGGCCGCTTCGACGACTTCTTCGCCCTGGGCGGCGACAGCATCCTGTCGGTGCAGCTGGCCTCGCGGGCGCGGGCGGCCGGCCTGGCGGTCAACCCGCGGATGATCTTCGAGAACCCGACGGTGCAACAGCTGGCCGCCGCCGTGGATGCTTTGGCGACCAACGGCGCCGAGCCCGCCGACGCCCGGTTCGAGCCCATGAGCGCTTCCGGGCTTTCGGCCGAGGATCTTGCCGCCGTGACGCAGCTCTGGTCGTCGTCACGGGACGGAACGCCATGACGGCCACCAAAGATGTTGCGCCCGACATCGAGGACGTGATGGCGCTGAGCCCTCTGCAAGAGGGCATGTATTCGCTGACCACCCTCGCCGAATTCACTGACGGCGAGGCCGACGACCCGTACGTGATCGGCATGGCCGCCGACATCTCCGGCACGCTTGATGTCGCGCTGTTACGTGATTGCGCGACAAAGATGTTGGTGCGCCACCCCAACCTGCGTGCCAGCTTCTTCAGCCGAGGTATCGCGCGACCGGTGCAGATCGTCCCATCCCGGGTAGACCTGCCATGGCGCACCGTCGCCGCCGCACCCGAGGATGTGCCGACGCTGGAGGCCGACGAACGCCGCCGGCCCTTCGATCTGGAACGCGGCCCGGCCATCCGCTTCCTGCTCGTCGAATTACCTGGCGCGCGATGGCGTTTGGTGCTCACCGCCCACCACATCGTGATTGACGGCTGGTCGTTGCCGGTGTTCGTCAACGAGATGATGATCCTGTACCGGGCAGGTGGCGATCTCTCGGCGTTGCCCGCCGGCCCCCGGCCGTACCGCGACTACATCGGCTGGCTGGCCAGTCGCGATTCCGAAGCCAGCCAGCAGGTCTGGCGCCGGCACCTGGCGGGCCTTCCCGGACCCACCCTGCTGTCGGCCGCGCTGGGCTCGACGGAGGGCCGGCGAACTGGGCTGCCCCGCACCACCGAACTGCGGATGCCGGCCGAAGCCACCGCGCGATTGGTCGAGGAGACCCGGGCCCGTGGCATCACCGTCAACACCCTGATGCAGATGGCATGGGCGCTGGTGTTGTCCCGGCTGACCGACGCCCACGATGTGGTTTTCGGTGTCACGGTGTCCGGGCGGCCGCCCGAACTCGCCGGCGTCGAGACCATGATCGGTCTGTTCATCAACACCGTTCCCATGCGGGTGCGGCTCGACCCCGCCGCGACGGTGGGCGAGCAATGCCGCACGGTGCAGCGCAACGCCGCCCTGCTGCGTGAGCACAGCCACATCGGGCATGCCCAACTGCGGGCGCTCGGCGGCGTCGGCGAATTGTTCGACACCCTATTGGTCTACGAGAACTTCCCCTTGGACGGGCTGACCGCCGGCACCGAATTGACCGCCGCGGGTGCGACATTCCGGCCGTCCGCCCTGCAAACCTTGTCGCATTTCCCGATCACCGTCGCGGCCCACATGGCGGGCGGCGAACTCGTGGTGCTGGTCGAAGTGATCGACGGGGCGCTCGGCGACATCCCCGCCGCCGCCTTCGGGCGGCGGGTGTTCACCACCGCCGAGCGCCTGCTGCGGGACTGGGAGCGCCCGCTGCGCCAGGTCAGTGTCCTCTTCGACGACGAGGCGGTCCCCCCGCGCCCCGCGGGGGGGGGCGCCGCCCCGGCGGTCGGCATCCACACTCGATTTGCCGAGGTCGCCGGGAGTACCCCCGACAACCTCGCGATCAGCTGGGCGGGGGGCCAACTCAGCTACCGCGAACTGGAAGCGCTGGCCGACGGCCTGGCCGCCCGGCTCGCGGAGCGGGGGGTGCGGCCCGAAACCCCGGTAGCCATCTTGCTTTCCCGGGGGCCGCAGTACGTCGTCGCGATGCTCGCGGTGCTCAAGGCCGGCGGCGTCTGCGTGCCGATGGAGCCGGGAACGCCCCCGGAACGGGTGGAATCGATCCTGCGTCAATCCAATGCCTCGATCGTGCTCGACGAGGTGTCGCTGGTCGCTGGTGACCATTCCGCCACGAAGTTTCGCCCAGTCGAGGTGGCGCCCGGCCAGGCCGCGTATGTCGTCTTCACGTCGGGCACGACCGGAGAACCCAAGGGCGTCATCGGAACTCACGCGGCGGTGGTTGCCTACGCCGACGATCACCTGGACAACGTGTTGCGGCCGGCGGCCGCCCGGCTGGGCCGGCCGCTGCGCATCGCGCACGCGTGGTCGTTTGCGTTCGACGCCGCCTGGCAGCCGTTGGTCGCGCTGCTCGACGGCCACGGTGTGCACGTCGTGGACGAGCCCACCCAGGCCGACGCCGAGGCGCTGGTCGCGGCCATCGCCGAGCACGGCGTCGACATGATCGACACGACTCCGTCGATGTTTGCCCAACTCGCGGCGTGCGGTTTGCTGACGGCGGTTCCGCTGACGGTGCTGGCGCTGGGCGGAGAAGCGCTCGGTAAGGCCGCCTGGACCTTCATCCGCGAAGGGTGTGCACGCACCGGGATGGCGGCCTACAACTGCTACGGCCCCACCGAAACCACGGTCGAGGCGGTGGTGGCCGCCATCACCGAGCACGACGAGCCGTCGATCGGGCGGCCGACCCTGCACACCCGCGGCTACGTGCTGGATTCGGCGCTGCGTCCGGTGCCGTTCGGGGCCACCGGCGAACTCTATCTGGCCGGTGCCCAGCTGGCCCGCGGCTATCTCGGCCGCGCGGCGGAAACCAGCCAGCGGTTCGTCGCCGACCCATTCGCGCTCGGCGAACGCATGTACCGCACCGGCGATTTGGTGCGGCGCGGTTCCGACGGGGCGCTGCAGTATGTCGGCCGCGCCGATGCGCAGGTGAAGATCCGCGGCTACCGTGTCGAGCCCGGCGAGATCGCCGCAGCGCTCGAATCGCATCCCGCCGTCCAGCACGCCGGAGTGCTGGTGCGCCGCGCGAAGGCGGGAGCGCGGCTGACCGCTTACGTGGTGATTTCCGGTGCGGCGCCCCGGCCGCCGTCGACGGGCGAACTGCGCGGCATGCTCGGCTCCCGTCTGCCGCGCTACATGATTCCGCAGCGGATCGTCACGGTCGACGAAATTCCGCTGACGTCCAACGGCAAGCTCGACGAAGCCGCGCTGAGCGCCTTCGACACCGCCGAGGCGTTTTCCGGAGCCGAACCCGAAACAGCCACGGAAGCCGCACTGGCGGAATTGCTTTCCGAATTTCTGCATCAGCCGCGAATCGACGTCACCGCGGATTTCCTGCAGCTGGGTCTGGACAGCATCATGGCCCTGTCGGTGGTTCAGGCGGCGCGGACGCGGGGTATCGCCCTGCGCGCCAGGCTGATCCTCGAGTGCGCGAACGTCCGCGAGCTGGCCGACGCCATCGATTCCGAAACCGTCTCCGCCACAAGCGATGTCGATAATGGCGCCCATCCCATGCCGGTGCTGCCCAACGGCCGCTGGCTCTACGAACACGGGGAGCCGCGCCGGCTGGCGCAGACCGAAGCCATCCGGCTGCCCGACCACGTCACCCGCGAACAATTGGACGCCGCGCTGGCCGGCATCGTGGCCGGACATGAGGTGCTGCGCGCCCGCCTGGACCGCGCGACCATGACCCTGGTCCCGGCCCAGGCCGCCGACATCGACCTCACCGAAGTAGAGGTCGCCGCCGATCTGCACGCCGCGGTCCCCGATCACGTCGCACGCGCCGTCGATCGCCTCGACCCGGAGCGGGGGGCGCTGCTGGCCGCGGTGTGGCTTCGCCCCCCGGCCGGGCAAAGTGTCCTGCTGCTGGCCGCCCATGTCTTGGCGATGGATCCCGCGTCGTGGCGAGTGGTGCTCGGCGAATTGGACGCCGCCTTACAGGCTTTGGCCACCGGTCACTCGCCGGCTCCGGTCCGGGAGCATACAAGCTACCGACGCTGGGTCGGGGGGGGGGGGGCGGGCCCCCCCCCCCGGGGGCCCCGGGCCTGGGGGGCCCCGGCCGCCGCGGCCCGGCCCCCCACGCGCCCCCCCGGGGG
>NZ_LZII01000020.1:0-12513 GCF_001667425.1 Mycobacterium sp. 852002-51613_SCH5001154
GGGGTGGGGGGCCGGCGCCGGGCGGGGGGTGTTTTTTTGCGGGCCCCCCGCCCCCCCCCGGGCGCGGGGGGGGGGTTTTGGTCCCCCCCCCCGCGCCCCCACCCCCCCCCCCGCCCCCGGGCGGCCCCCCCCCGCGATCCCATTCACAGGGGGCGCAAAGGTAGGCCATAGCGGCGGCTCAGCGCGGTGCGCATACTGGATCTTGTGACCCAGCCCCGATCCTCCGTCGAGCGGGTAGTCATGTGTCGTGCCGATGGCAACCCGATCAACGTGTTGGTCGTGGACGACGAGTCGGTGCTCGCCGAAATGGTGTCGATGGCGCTGCGCTACGAGGGCTGGAACATTGCGACCGCGAGCGACGGGGCGTCGGCCATCGCCGCCGCCCGCGCCCAACGCCCCGACGTGGTCGTCCTCGACGTGATGCTCCCCGATATGAGCGGGCTCGATGTCCTGCACAAGTTGCGCGAAGAGACCCCGCAGCTGCCCGTGCTCCTGTTGACGGCCAAGGACGCCGTGGAAGACCGCATCGCCGGGTTGACCGCGGGCGGCGACGATTACGTCACCAAACCGTTCAGCATCGAAGAGGTGGTGCTGCGGTTGCGGGCGCTGCTGCGACGCACCGGAGTGACGACGGTGGACAGCGGCGCGCAGCTGGTGGTCGGCGATCTGGTGCTGGACGAGGACAGTCACGAGGTCACCCGTGCCGGCGAGCCAATCGCCTTGACCTCCACCGAGTTCGAGTTGCTTCGATTCATGATGCGCAACTCCAAGCGCGTGCTGAGCAAGGCCCAGATCCTCGACCGGGTGTGGAGCTACGACTTCGGCGGCAGGTCCAATATCGTCGAACTCTACATCTCCTATCTGCGCAAGAAGATCGACAACGGCCGCGACCCCATGATCCACACGCTGCGTGGCGCGGGTTATGTCCTCAAGCCGGCTCGCTGACCCGGGGCGGGCCTGGTCCCTGCGGCTGCGGTTGCTTGTCGGGCAGATCGTCGTGCTGGCCATCGTGTGCGTCGGCATCACCGCGGTGACCGAGCTGGCGCTGAACCACCATCTGGTCAAGCAGCTCGACGGGCAACTCGCCGGCACGTCGTTCCGTTCGGCGCTGATGTACCCCGAACCGAACCGTCCGGGCTGGCGGCGCGAGCACTCCTACTACCCGCGGCCGGGCCCCGGCCCCCGATTCCTGGACGCCCCCGGTCAGCCGGCGGGCATGGTGGCCGCGGTGATCAACCACGGCAAAACGGTCGGCGCCGGCTATCTGACCGGTAGCGGCACCCGGGCCGCGCTGACCCCGACCGCCCAGGACCAACTGGAGCGGATCGCCGACAGCCGCGTGCCGGTCACGGTGGACCTGGATGGCCTCGGCCGCTATCGGGTGGTCGCCGCCCCGAGCCGAAACGGGGGCGACACCATCGTGACGGGGCTCTCGATGGCCAACGTCGATGCCACCCTGATCAGGATGCTGATCATCTTCGGCATCGTCACCGTGATCGCGCTGGCGGCCGCGACGATAGCCGGGGTCGTCATCATCCGGCGGGCGCTCGCGCCGCTGCGCCGCGTCGCGCAGACCGCGAGCAGGGTGGCCGACCTGCCGCTGGACCGCGGTGAGGTCGAACTCCCGCTCCGGGTGCGCGAATCCGACGCCAACCCCTCGACCGAGGTCGGCCAACTCGGGTCGGCCCTCAACCGGATGCTCGACCACATCGCGGCCGCGCTGTCGGCCAGGCAGGCCAGCGAGACCCGCGTCCGCCAGTTCGTCGCCGACGCCAGTCACGAGCTGCGCACGCCGCTGGCCGCGATCCGCGGATACACCGAACTGACCCAGCGCATGGGTGACGACCGGGAGGCGGTGGAGCACGCGATGAGCCGCGTGGCCTCCGAGACCGAACGAATGACGCGCCTGGTCGAGGACCTGCTGTTGCTTGCCCGGCTGGACTCAGGCCGGCCGCTGGAACGCGAGCCGGTCGATCTGTCGCGGGTGGCGGTCGACGCGGTCAACGACGCGCATGTCGCCGGGCCGGACCATCAGTGGGAGCTCGACCTGCCCGAGGAACCCGTGATCATCACCGGTGATGCGGCCCGGCTGCACCAGGTGTTGGCCAACCTGCTCGCCAACGCCCGCCTGCACACCGGCGCCCGCACGGTCGTGACCACCCGGTTGAGCACCGAGCCGGCGGACACCGTGCTGCAGGTCATCGACAACGGCCCCGGCATCCCGGCGGCGCTTCAGTCGGAAGTGTTCGAGCGCTTCGCCCGCGGCGATACCTCGCGCTCGCGCAAGGGGGGCAGCACCGGGCTGGGTCTGGCGATCGTCTCCGCGGTCGTCAAGGCTCACAACGGAACCATCACCGTGGACAGCTCGCCCGGCCATACCGAGTTCACGGTGCGGTTGCCACTCAACGGGTGGCAACCGCCCGCGTCCTCAGCTAGCTAGAGCAATTGACGTCGATTTCGAACGGCTTGTTCACCGGTTGCATCGGGTTGGCCATGTCGACCCCGGTGGCCGTCCCGGTGATCTTGTAGCTGTTGCCGTTCTTCTCGGCGGAGGCGTTGCCCTGGCCGGTCCCGGAGGTGTAGCCCAGCGTCACACCGTTGACGTTGCCCAGCCCGACCGACTTCACCTGGGGCGGGTTGGCGTCGGTGAGCACGGCGGCGATGCCGGTCGCTGCGCCACCGATCGCGATGTTGGTGTTGCCGCCGGCCGTGGTGCACACGACGGAGCCGCTCACGTTCTGGTCCTTGCCGTCGATGAGGACCTTGGTTCCGCTGGCAGCGCCCGCCGAGGTGTTCACCGCGGAGCTGGTGCCCGAACCGCCCGAACTCGACTTATTGCTGGAACAGCCGGAAATTCCGGCGGCCAGAACTGCCGCTCCGGCCACCGCGACCATCAGTCCACGCTTCACATGTTCTCCTTTGCCCGAAAGTTGCGACCCTCGGCATTGAGGGCCGTCTGGGGCAGTATGCGGGTTAACTGAGCCGAACACCTACGGTTCCGATTAATTGTTCCTGTCTTCGTCGGCCACCTGACAAGTTGCGCCGCAACGCCTCGCGAAAGGGTGCGTTGGTGGCAATGTATTGGCGTGGAGCGCACACCCCCCACCGCGGTCATCGAGGCGGCGCATCGCGCGCACGCGCTACCTTTCGATGACGACGCGGACTTTCACAACGCCGATCGCGGATTCATCGCCGCCCTGTCCCCATGCGTGATCAAGGCGGCCGACGGGCGCGTGGTCTGGGACAACGACGCCTACTCCTTCCTCGGTGGTCCCGCCCCGCCGTCGGTGCACCCCAGCCTGTGGCGGCAGTCCACGCTCGTGGCCAAACAAGGCCTCTACGAAGTGGTTCCGGGCATCTACCAGGTCCGTGGCTTCGACCTTTCCAACATCACGTTCGTCGAGACCGACACCGGCATCATCGTCATCGACCCGCTGGTGTCCACGGAGGTCGCGGCGGCGGCACTGGCGCTGTATCGCGCACACCGCGGGGGCGACCGTCCCGTCGTCGCGGTCATCTACACCCACAGCCATGTCGACCATTTCGGCGGCGTGCTGGGCGTCACCTCACAGGAGGATGTGGATTCCGGCGCGGTGGCCGTGCTCGCGCCGGAGGGCTTCGTCGAGCATGCGGTCCAGGAGAACGTCTACGCCGGCCCGGCCATGACGCGCCGGGCGACCTACATGTACGGCACGCTGCTGCCCCGCGGGCCCCGGGACCAGGTGGGCTGCGGGCTGGGCCAGGCGCCGTCCACCGGTGAGGTGGCGATCATCGTCCCCACCATCGAAATCCGCGAGACCGGCGAGAAGCACATCATCGACGGCGTGGAGATCGAGTTCCAGATGGCGCCCGGCACCGAGGCGCCCGCCGAAATGCATTTCTACTTCCCGCGATTCCGCGCGCTGTGCATGGCCGAGAACGCCACCCACAACCTGCACAACCTGCTGACCCTGCGCGGCGCCCTGGTGCGCGACCCGCACGCCTGGTCCGGCTACCTCACCGAAGCGATCGACGCCTTCGCCGACCGCGCCGACGTGGTGTTCGCCTCCCATCATTGGCCCACCTGGGGGCGGGAGAGCATCGTCGACTTCCTGTCGCTGCAGCGCGACTTGTATGCCTACTTGCACGACCAGACGCTGCGACTGCTCAACCGGGGCTACACCGGGGTCGAGATCGCGGAGATGTTCCAAATGCCCCCGGCGCTCGAGCGCGCCTGGCACACCCACGGGTATTACGGGTCGGTCAGCCACAACGTGAAGGCCGTCTACCAGCGCTACATGGGCTGGTTCGACGGCAACCCGGCCCGACTGTGGCCGCATCCGCCCGAGGCCCTCGCGCCGCGTTACGTGGCGGCGATGGGCGGAATCGACCGGGTCGTCGAGCTGGCCCAAACGGCGTTCGACGCCGGTGACTTTCGTTGGGCGGCAACGCTGCTGGATCACGCGATCTTCACCGAGAGCGGGCATATCGGTGCCCGGGCGCTGTTCGCCGACACGCTCGAGCAACTGGCCTACGGTGCCGAGAACGCCACGTGGCGCAACTTCTTCCTCAGTGGGGCAACGGAATTGCGCGACGGCAACTTCGGCACCGCGGCTCAGGTCGCGTCGCCCACCATGCTCTTGCAGCTGACCCCCGAGCATATCTTCGACAGCCTCGCCATCCGTGTCGACGGGCCACGCAGCTGGGATCTCGACCTCGCCATCGACATCGCCTTCGCCGATCTGGCCGCCAACTACCGGCTCACCCTGCGCAACGGGGTGCTCGTGTACCGCAAGGCGGCGCCCGCCCCCGCGACGGCGACGGTCACGGTCGAGCTGGCCGGCAAGTCTCGGCTGCTGACGGCGGCGCTGGGCGACTTCGACTCGCCCGGGCTACAGATATCCGGCGACCAGGCGGCGCTGCGGGCTTTCCTGGGTGTACTCGATCAGCCGGACCCGAGCTTCGACATCGTCACGCCGTGACGTCGATCACGACCTTGCCCAACACCTTCCGGTCGGCCACATGCCGCAGCGCGGCGGCGGTTTCGGACAAGGGGAACCGCGCGCCGATGTACGGCCGGATCGTGCCGTCGGCGAACATCTCCGACAGCTCCCGCATGTCGCGGATGGCCTCGTCGGGGTGGTCGGTCATGAAGGTGCGGATCTCCATGCCGCGCACACAGATGTCCTTGAGCAGAATGAGATTGAGCGGGATGGCCGGTATTGCGCCCGCGGCATAGCCCAGGGTGATGAAGGTGCCTCCGCGCGCGAGCCCGCGCAGCGCCGGCTCCGCATAAGGCCCGCCGACCGGGTCGATGATCACCCGGGCGGCGTCGCCGGTGAGCTCGCGGATGCGCGATTTCAAGTCCTCGCGGTCATAGTCGACGGTCGCCTCGGCGCCGCGCTGCCGGCACAGCTCGAGCTTCTCCGGGCTCGAGGCGGCCGCCAGCACCCGCGCCTTCATGGCGACGGACAGGTCGACCGCGGCCAGCCCGACACCGCCGGCGGCGCCCAGCACCACGACCCAATCGCCTTCTGCCACTGCGGCGGTCGATCGCAGTGCGTGGTACGCGGTGCGGTAGGTCACGCCGAAGGCGGCGGCCGACGCGAAGTCGGCGTCGTCGGGCACGAGCTCCGCCTGGCTCGCGTCCAGCAGCGCCAATTCGGCGAACGCACCGAAGGTGGTTCCCGAAACTCGCTGCCCTGGCTGGAATGGCGTGCCGGCACCGGCGGCGATCACTTCGCCGGCGATCTCGTTGCCCGGTATGAACGGCGGCGGAATCTTCACCTGATACTTGCCCGCGATGAAAAGCACGTCGGGAAAATTGACCGCGGCGGCGTGCACGCGCACCAGCAGCTGCCCCGGGGCCGGAACGGGGTCGTCGACGTCCTCGACAACCAGGTCTTCCGGATTGCCGTAGGTACGGCAGACCACGGCGCGCATCAACTGACCCCCAGACCGCGTAGACAAAACTCCACCAGGTGTGCGATGTCGTCGGACTTGGGCCGGTCGGCCGACCCCACGTATCGGCGCATGGTCGCGGCGGTGCAACTGAACACGGCCTCGACATCGCGCTCGACATCGCCACTTCCCAGCGCCGCAACGGGTTCGACGAGCAGATCGCGTAGCGGCCGCATCATCTCCTGATCCGCCGCACGCCAATTCGCGCCGGCCGACATCTGTCCGGCGGCCGCCCGGCTCAGGCTGATCAGGTGCGGGTCGGCCACCTGTGCCAACGTGCCCTCGATCCAGCGGGCGACCTGATCGCGGGGCTCGCGCTCCTTGGCCATCTGGTGCTCGAGGTAGGACACGACGATGGCCACGCCGCGTTCCATGACGGCCAGGATGAGATCGTCCTTACCGGCGAAATACCGGTAGAACGCCTTGTTCGAGGAACCGGCCTCGGCGACGATATCGCTCACCCGCGGAGGTTCCGGCGCGACCCGTTCCATGACACGGACCGCGGCGGCCAGGATGCGCTCCACCTCTTCGGTAGCCTCCCGCTGGCGGTCGTCGAGCGCCCGCTCGACCGCCGCGGTCACCCTGCTGCTCACGGCGAATCGGGCAGCGCCGGAACATGATTGACGAGGCCGCCGTACTTGGTGCGTGCGGCCTCCCGGCGGATGTCCAGCAGTTCGCTCGGCCACTCGGCGTCTTCGGCCTCGTAGTGTTTGAGCAGCAGCCGGGCCAGGTTGACCTTGTGGGCCTCGGTCGGCCCGTCGGCCAGGCCGAGGGCCACCCCGCCGAGCAGCACGTTGACCAGCGGCAGTTGGTCCGTGGTGCCCAGCGCGCCGTGCACCTGGATAGCGCGCAGTCCAATCGATTTCAGCACCTGAGACGCCAGAATCTTGCAGGCGCCGATCTCGGCGCGGGCCGCATGCTCCCCGGCGGTGTCGATCAGCCACGCCGCGTGCAGCACCGCCAGCCGGAACGGCATCAGCTCGGTGTAGGAGTCGGCGATGAACGCCTGCACCAGCTGCTTGTCGGCCAGCGAGCTGCCCTGCGTGAAACGGCTTTTCGCGCGGCGCGCCATCATCTCCACCGCGCGCTGGGCCACCCCGATCGACCGCATCGCATGGTGCAACCGCCCCCCGGCCAGCCGGGTCTGCAAGATCATGAAGCCTTGGCCCGGTTCGCCCAACAGCGCGTCCGACGGCACCCGGACGCCCTCGTAATGCACCAGGGAATGCCCGGGTTCGTGCGGCAGCGCGCCGACCAGGTGGTGGGTGGCCTCGATGGTCAACCCGTCGGTACCGGCCGGCACCAGGAACGTCGAGGCGCCGCGGTGCACGGGCACGTCCGGGTCGGTGATCGCGACGACGATGAAGAACGAGGCGACGGAGGCGTTGGAGGAGAAGTACTTTCGCCCGGTGATCACCCAGTCGTCGCCGTCGCGGAACGCGCGAGTCCGGAACACTCGCGGGTCGGCGCCGCCCTGCGGCTCCGTCATCGAAAAGCACGAGAAGATCTCTCCGGACAGCAGGCCGGCGAGGTAGCGGTCCTTTTGCTCCTGCGTTCCGAAGCGGGCGATGATCTCGGCGTTGCCGGTGTCGGGCGCCTGCGTGCCGAACACGATCGGCGCCCACGGGCTGCGGCCCAGAATCTCGTTGATCAACGTCAGCTTGACCGCGCCGAAACCCTGGCCGCCCAGTTCGGGGCCCAGATGCGGTGCCCACAAGCCTTGGTCGCGCACCTGCTGCTTGAGCGGATCGACGATGCGGCGACGCTCGTCGTTCAGCGGCAGGAACTCGCAACCCGGGAACAGCACCTCGAGGGGTTCGACCTCTTCGCGGACGAAGTCGCGTACCCAGTCGATTTTCTGCTGAAATTCCGGTTCGGTGGAGAAGTCCCAAGACATTCGAATGCTCCTACTCGTTCAGTCGCGCTTGCGATCGCCGCGTCAGGGAATTCCACCGTCGGCGCGCAGGATCGACCCCGTGGTGAAACTGGAGGCGTCCGACGCCAAAAACAGTGCGGCCCCGACGATTTCGCCCGGGTCTCCGGCGCGCTGCAGTGCAAGGTGGCCAAACGGCTTGCCGTGGGCCGCCTCGAGATTCCAGGCTTTGCTCACGTCGGTCAGGAAGGGTCCGGCCATCAGCGTGTTGACCCGCACCGACGGACCGAATGCCTTCGCCAGCGCCTCGGTCATGGCGTTGAGGCCGGCCTTGGCGGCGGCGTAGGGAACGATGTCGGGAGTGGGGCGCAGCGACCCGGCGGTGCTCACGTTGATGATGGACCCGCCGCCTGCCGCGACCATCCGCTCACCCACCAACGCCGACAACCGGAACGGCCCCTTGAGGTTGAGGTTGAGAACCGCGTCGAACAGTTTCTCGGTGACGTCGGTCAGCTTGTCGTACAGGGGGGACATGCCGGCGTTGTTGATCAGCGTGTCCACCTTGCCGAATCGGTCATAGGCGGCTTCGACCAGGCCGTCGAGCTGATCCCAGCGCCCGACGTGCACCTGATAGGGCATGGCGGAGCGCCCCGTTTCCGCCTCGATCTCCTTGGCCGTGGTCACGCAGTTGTCCATGTTGCGGCTGGCGATCACGACGTCGGCGCCGCAGCGTGCGGCGGCGAACGCCATCTCGCGGCCCAGTCCGCGGCTGCCGCCGGTGACCAGCACGACCCGCTCGGTGAGATCGAAAAGCCGGTCCGCGTAACCCATTTCACCGACCCCCGGAGGGCAAGGAGCGCGCGAGTGCGGCCGCCGTCGCGATCAGCTGCGGGATCATCGTCCCGAAGGCGTCCTGGACCTTGGGGTCGACCTTTCCGGTGTGCACCCCCGCAGCGTAGGTCTTTTCCAGCACGATGCCGAGCTTCCAATTCGCCAGCACCAGGTAGTAGTCGATGTTTTCGGTGGAAAGCCCGCTGACCGCCTCGTAGTGCCGCAGCAGTTCGCTGCGGGTGGGCATGCCGCTCATGTCGAGATAGAACCCGTCGGCGCGCGGCTTTTCGCCGTCGTAGCCCAGCAGGCACCACGCCAGGTCCAGCAGCGGGTCGCCGACCGTCGTCATCTCCCAGTCCACGATCGCGGCCAGCCGCGCCGGCTCCCCGTGGGCGAACATCACGTTGGCGAATTGGTAATCGCCGTGCATGATGCCCGGTTGGTAATGCGTGGGCCGATTGTTGCGCAGCCACTCCGAGGCCTCGTCGAGGCCCGGTAGGTCGCGCACCTTGTAGGCGTCGAGGAAGGTCAGCCAGCGGTCGACCTGCCGCTCATGAAATCCGTCCGGGCGGCCGAAGCCGTCCAGACCTTGAGCCCGCCAGTCCACCCGCCCCAGCTTCGCCGCGCCCTCGACGAGCTGGAAGGCCAGCCCGCGGCGGGCGTCCAGGTCGGTGTCGAACGGCGGCTGCCACCCGCCGTCCATCGGGCTCCACCCGTCGATGGCCTGCATGACGTAGAACGGCATGCCGAGCACGGTGCCGGTGTCGTCGGCGGCGATCAGCGCCGCGTGCGGGACGTCGGTGCCGGACAGGGCACGCACCAGCCGGATCTCGCGCAGCAAGCCGTCGATGCGCGCCGCATCGGCGCGGGCGCCGGGCATCCGCAGCACCATCCGCTCGCCGCCGCGGTCGAGCAGATACAGCGTGTTCTGCGAACCGCCCTTCAGCTGCTCCAGCCGCGGCTCCTCACCGTCGCCCGGCGCACCGTTCGCATCCAGCCAGCGGGCGAGAACACCCGCGTCCAGTCGGTCCTGACCCACCGTCGTCATCCGCACACCCCGCTCTCTGTGCGGAGAATAGCATTCTCGGCGTCGACCTTCGGCTTTTCGGCTCAGTCCGGCTTGTGCGCGGTGAGCAGAAACCCGGGTGCCATGAAATGTCCTTCATCGTCGTGCTCCAGATGTGCCAGCGGCCCGTCGGAGGACGGGGCCGCGTTGCCGTAGACCTTGGCCGGGCGCAGATCGTCGACCCGCCAGAGCGTCGAGACCACCTCGCGCAACTCGGTTTCGGTGAAGCCGCGCGGTCCGCCGTGGTCGGCGTCGCCCAGCGCGCCGGTGGCAAAGGCCAAGATGTACAGCCCCGCTCCCGGGGCGGCGGCCCGAAGGATCGATTGCAGATAGTCCTGGCGCTTCTCCGGCGGCAGCGCATGAAACAGCCCGCTGTCCATGATCGTGGAGAAGCGGCCGTCGTAGCCGCGGAAGTTCGTGACGTCGGCCTGCGCGAAAGTCGCCGTGGTCAGTCCTTGTTCCGCGGCCGCCATTGCAGCGGCCTGGATGGCGGTGGCGCTGCTGTCCAGGCCCACCACGGTGTACCCCCGCGCGGCGAGGGCCAGCGACAGCGCGGCATGACCGCAACCGGCGTCCAGCACATCGCTTCGGATGTTGCCCTCGTCGATCAGCACCCCCAGCTCGGGCTGCGGCCGGCCGATGCTCCACGGTGGCGGCGTCTCCTGCCGGTACGCCACATCCCAATCCCTGCTCGGCTCGGTCATTCGTCCTCCTCGCGGTCGGCATTTGTCTGAGCCCTATTTTGCGCGGGCCGTTCCGCATGCTTTGAATGAACACGTCGCGCTCAACCACAGACAGGAACACACCCATGCAATTGCTTCTGGTCCGGCACGCGCTGCCGCTGCGCAGCGAACACGGCGAGGGCTCCGACCCGGACCTGTCGGACGAGGGGCTGGCACAGATCGAGCGACTTCCCAAGGCGCTGGACCGGTTTCCCATCTCCCGGGTGGTGAGCAGCCCCCAGCGGCGCGCAATCCAGACCGCCGAACCGGTCGCGGCGGCGCGGGATCTCACCGTCGAGGTCGACGACCGATTCGCGGAATACGACCGGGACCTTCCGCTGTACATCCCGGTCGAGCAGATCCGCGAGGAAATGCCCGAGGAGTGGGCGCGCCTGGCCCAGGGCCACCTGCCCAGCGCGGTCGACGAGGACGCGTTTCTCGCCCGGGTGCGCGCGGCGGTCGACGACCTCGTCGCCTCCGTCGATCCCGACGACACGGTCGCGGTGTTCAGCCACGGCGGTGTGATCAACGTCCTGCTGCACCAGATTCTGGGGACGTCCCGGCTGTTGTCGTTCCCCGTCGACTACGCGTCGGTCACCCGGCTGCTGTTCTCGCGATCCGGTCAGGCGACAGTGGCGGGGGTCAACGGAGTCGAGCACGTGTGGGACCTGCTGCCGCGAAATCAGAGGTGGTAAACAAGTTCGGTGACTTCAGCTGGCCAACTCGAGGGCCTCGACCTGGCCTCGCTGGATCGGTACCTGCGTTCGCTCGGCATCGGACGCGACGGTGAGCTGCGCGCGGACTTCATTTCCGGTGGCCGTTCCAACCTGACCTTCCGCGTCTACGACGACGAGACCAGCTGGCTGGTGCGGCGCCCGCCGCTGCACGGCCTAACCCCGTCGGCGCACGACATGGCCCGTGAGTACCGAGTCGTCGCCGCGCTGCGCGACACACCGGTTCCGGTGGCGCGCGCGATCGCGCTGTGCGAGGACGACTCGGTGCTGGGCGCGCCGTTCCAGATCGTCGAATTCGTCGCCGGCCAGGTGGTGCGCCGTCGCGCCCAGCTCGAAGCCCTCAGCCACACCGTCATCGAGGGCTGCGTCGATTCGCTGATCCGGGTCCTCGTCGACCTGCACTCCGTCGACCCCGAGGCCGTGGGGCTGGCCGATTTCGGCAAGCCCAGCGGCTACCTGGAGCGACAGGTGCGGCGGTGGGGTTCGCAATGGGCGTTGGTGCGGCTGCCCGACGACCGCCGCGACGCCGACGTCGAGCGCCTGCACTCCGGTCTGCAACAGGCCATTCCCCAGCAAAGCCGCACGTCGATCGTGCACGGCGACTACCGGATCGACAACACCATCCTGAACCTCGACGACCCGACGAAGGTGCGCGCCGTCGTCGACTGGGAGCTGTCCACCCTGGGGGACCCGCTGTCGGATGCGGCCCTGATGTGCGTGTACCGCGACCCGGCGCTGGATTTGATCGTCAATGCGCAGGCGGCCTGGACGTCACCGCTGTTGCCGACGGCCGACGAGTTGGCCGACCGGTACTCGCTGGTCGCCGGCTTGCCGCTGGCGCATTGGGAGTTCTATATGGCCCTGGCTTACTTCAAACTGGCCATCATCGCGGCCGGCATCGACTTCCGCCGGCGGATGTCGGACCAGGCTCGCGGCATGGACTCCGACAACATGCCGGAGGTCGTGGCCCCGCTGATCTCGCGCGGGCTGGCGGAGCTCGCCAAGCTCCCCCGTTAGGCCCTAGCGCGCCGCGGCGTGATGCTTCTTGGCCGCGCGGCGCAGTTGCAGGATTCGCGCGGTGCCGACGGCCACCGTGATCAGCCCGCCGACCACCGCCGCGAGCAGGATGGCCACGCCCAGCGGCAGGCGCCAGTGCCAGCCCAAGAACGTAAAGGGCGTCTCCGCCGTGTTCTGGGTGATGAAGATCAGCAGCAGAATCAGAATCAGGAAGCCGCCGATCAGGGACGACCACAGCGCGCCGGCGCGGGTGAACCCGATCGCGGGTTCCTTGGGCGCCGCGCCCGGCTTGGGCGTCCTGCTGTGTTTCGCCGGCCCCGGGCTGCTGCT
>NZ_LZII01000021.1:0-43037 GCF_001667425.1 Mycobacterium sp. 852002-51613_SCH5001154
GCTCCGGGGCGGGCGGGGGAGCCGTCGGCGAATCGTTCAGATACCTGCGCAGCCGAAGCAACTGGTTGACCACCATGCCGACGCCCAGCAGCATCAGCCCCACCACTATTGCGACCACGATTGCGGCGCTCACGCCCTCCATGATGGCAGGACGGGGTTTTAACCTCGCCCATTGCTGGGTAGCCACACCGGCATGAGTAACGAGGACAAGCTGAAGAACAAGATCGAAGACCTGGGCGGGCGGGCCAAAGAGGCCGTCGGCAAGGCGACCGGAGACCACGACACCAGGGACGAGGGCCGGGCCGACCAGGCGAAGTCCAGCCTCAAGGACGCGGGCGAGAAGGTGAAAGACGCGTTCAAGAAGTGAGCGGGCTTTCCGCGCTGCGCCGGCTGCCGGCGCTCGTTGGACTGGCGGCGCTGGTAGCCGGCGCCCTGGTGTCCAGCGCGCCCAGCCCATCGGCGTCCGCGGAACCGTGTCCCGATGTCGAGGTGGTGTTCGCCCGCGGGTCGGGCGAGCCGCCCGGCATCGGCGGCATCGGCGGGTCGTTCGTGGACGCGCTGCGCTCGCAGATCGGCTCGCGGTCGCTCGGGGTGTATGCGGTGAATTACCCCGCCAGCACGGACTTTTCGGCTCCCGACTTCCCGCAGACGGTGGTCGACGGCATCCGTGACGCCAGTTCGCACGTCGAAGCCACCGCCAAGAACTGCCCCAACACCCGCGAGGTGCTCGGCGGGTACTCGCAGGGCGCCGCCCTGGCCGGGTATGTCACCTCGGCGGCCGTGCCGCCGGGGGTGCCCGCGTCGGCCGTGCCCCCGCCCATGCCGACCGATGTCGCCAACCATGTCGCCGCGGTCACCCTATTCGGAACGCCGTCGGGCGACTTCCTGCAGAAGTACCACGCTCCGCCGCTGGCCATCGGCCCCCTGTATCAGCCGAAGACCATCGAGCTGTGCGCCCAGGGCGACCCGGTGTGCGGCAGCGGCAACGGCGACGACTTCGCCGCGCACACTTCCTACGGGATGAACGGCATGACGGGCCAGGCCGCCAACTTCGCCTCCAGTCACCTGTAGCCCGGAAGGCCCTGCAAAGATCGCAGCATGCGCGTTCTGATCACAGGCGGTACGGGATTCGTCGGCGGCTGGACGGCTAAAGCCATCGCGGACGCGGGGCACTCGATCCGATTTCTGGTGCGCAACCCCGGCAAGCTGGAGACTACGGTGGCCAAGCTGGGCGTCGACGTGTCCGACTTCGCCGTCGCCGACATCACCGATCGGATAGCGGTGCGCAAGGCGCTGGACGGTTGTGAAGCCGTCGTGCACAGCGCCGCCCTGGTCGCCACCGACCCGCGCCAGACGACGGAAATGCTCACCACCAACATGCAGGGCGCCCAGAACGTCCTCGGCCAGTCGGTCGAGCTGGGCCTGGACCCGATCGTCCACGTGTCCAGTTTCAGCGCGCTCTTTCACGCCGGCCTCGAAGAGCTGTCGGCGGACCTGCCGGTCGTCGGCGGGGCGGACGGCTACGGGACTTCCAAGGCGCAGGTCGAGATCTATGCCCGCGGTCTGCAGGATGCCGGCGCGCCGGTGGACATCACCTACCCGGGCATGGTCATCGGTCCGCCGGTGGGTGACCAGTTCGGCGAGGCCGGCGAAGGCGTCAAGGCCGCCCTGCAGATGCATGTGATCCCGGGGCGGAGCGGGGCCTGGTTGATCGTCGATGTGCGCGATTTGGCCGCGTTGCATGCGGCCCTGCTGGAGCCCGGCCGCGGGCCGCGCCGGTACATGGCTGGCGGCCACCGCGTTCCGGCGGCGGAGTTGGCAAAGATGCTCGGCGAGGTGTCCGGGTCTGCGATGGTCTCGGTTCCGATTCCCGACACCGCGCTGCGCGTCGCTGGGGCGGTAATGGATCGCGCCAGCCGGTTCGTACCCTTCGATACGCCCTTCACATGGGCCGGGATGCAGTACTACACGCAGATGCCGGCGTCCGATGATTCCCCCAGCGAGCGCGAACTCGGCATCACCTACCGCGATCCGCAAGAGACTCTGGCTGACACATTCGAAGCCCTTCGCGCCGTGAGCTGAGCGGGGCGCGGCGCTCAGCTGAAGGACTAACGACTGCCGTAAACGGGGTCCTAATGCCCTCGCCGGCCGTGGTCGGCGGAGAGACCATCGCCGTATCGATTCGAGTCATGCGCGCCCGGGCAGGGTCGGACTGCGGATTGGAGGTACGGCATGACCAAACCCATTCCACCCCTGGATCTTTCATGGCTGTTGATCGAGTCGCCAGCCGGTACTACGCACGTCGGCGCCATGCTGTTGTTCAAGAAGCCGGCCGGCCGCGCGCCGATAGTGCGCGAGATCGTGAAGGCGTATCGAGCGTGCGCGCCGGCACCGCCCTTCAACTACGTTCCGGAGTTGCTCGGTCGGGGTGCGCCCCATTTCCGAGAGGTGACGCAGTGGGACCCCAACTACCACGTCGGACACCTGGCCCTGCCCGCACGCTCCTCCTACGACGATCTGCTGCGGCTCGTCGCGGATCTGCACGAGCCACAACTCGACCGTAACCGGCCGCTATTTCGGTGCTGGGTGATCGATGGAGTGCCGGACGGTATGTTCGCGATCTACACGAAGACCCATCACTCGATCATCGACGGCGAATCCGGCCTCAAGCTGCTTTACGCCGGGCTGAGCACGACCGGGGAGCGCACCGTCCCGACGCCCGCCTTCGCGCTGGGCGCGCCGGAACCCACACCACACCCTCCGACACCCCTCACGTCGCGGATCACCGATTCGATTCGCGCTACCCTCACGCAGGTCGAGGCGCTCAGCCAGATTTCGGTCGGCGCGCTGCGCAAGCTCTTCGCGACTATGGTCCGATCACATCTGGAGGGCAGTCTGCCGTTCGGGGCGCAACACGCCCCGACCAACGCCCCGCTGCAGATTGGGCGAAGCTTCGCGACGCTTTCCTTGCCGCTCGAAGAGATGCATGAGGTCGGGCGGCGCCTCGGGGCGACCCTGAATGACGTGGCTGTCACGGTCATCGATGCCGGACTGCACGCCTACCTACGCGAGACGGGCCAAGCCTTCGCGCACCCTTTCATTGCGATGTGTCCGGTGTCGTTGCGCGGCGGCCGGGACACGACGATCGGCACGCGAGTATCGGCCGTGTTTCCGCGACTCGGAGAGCCCGGAGCGAGCATGCCGGAACGGATCCACCAAGTGGTGGACTCGGTCGCCGCGTGCAAAAAGGAGCTCAGCCGCATGTCCAGCGAGGCGGCACTCACCTATGCGGCCGGGCTCGTGGCGCTCGCCGGCCTGGGTTCATCCACGCACCTGGACCGGGTCGCGCACCCGGCGTGCAACCTCGTAATTTCCAACGTGGCGGGCGCAGCGGAGATCAAATACCTCAACGGTGCGCGCCTCCTCGGCATCTACCCGGTTTCCGCCCTCGCGGCCTCGATCGGACTCAACGCCACCTTCGCGTCCTACCACGACAGCATGGACTTCGGTTTCATCGCCAACGCCGCGGCGCTCGGTGACCTACCGCGCCTCGCCCGGTGCACCCGACGGGCCTACGGAGAGCTGAAAGAGGCGGCGGGACTGCAACCGGAGGGTTCCAAGTCGGCCACCGTGTAGGAGGATCGACGGATGAAGAGCGTCACGTGCACCAACGCAAAACTCGAAGTGGTGGACCTGCCCGCACCGACACCGGGCAAAGGCCAGTTGCTGATCGACGTCCTCCGATGTGGCATCTGCGGATCGGACCTGCACGCGCGCCGGCACTGCGACGAACTCGCCGACGTGATGGCCGAGTCGGGATATGACGCGTTCATGCGATCGGATCAGCAGGTGGTGTTCGGTCATGAATTCTGCGGCGAGGTAATCGATTACGGTCCCGGCACCCGCAAGGCCCCGCGGCCCGGCACCCCGGTCGTCGCCCTGCCGCTGCTGCGGCGCGGCAAGGAGGTGCACGGGATCGGGTTGTCGACCATGGCGCCGGGCGCCTACGCCGAGCAGCTTCTGGTCGAGCAGTCGCTGACGTTCGCCGTTCCGAACGGACTGTCCCCCGACGTCGCCGCGTTGACCGAGCCGATGGCCGTCGGGTGGCACGCCGTTCGGCGCGGCGAGGTGGGCAAGGGGGACGTCGCCATCGTCATCGGCTGCGGGCCAATCGGTCTCGCGATTATTTGCATGCTCAAGGCGCATGGGGTGCGCACCGTCGTCGCGAGCGCTCGCGACGGCCTGCGGTGCCGATATCGTCGTCGACCCCGCACAGGACTCGCCCTACGAGACCGAGGCCGGCCGTAAGCATCTGCAAGGCATCCTCGAGGCGTTCGACCTCGCGGTCGGCACGATCGAGAAGCTACAAAGGCTGCGGCTGCCGTGGTGGCACGTGTGGCGCGCCGCGGAAGCGGCCGGCGCGGCCACCCCCAAGCATCCCGTCATCTTCGAATGCGTCGGCGTCCCGGGCATCATCGACGACATCATCTCCAGCGCGCCGCTGTTCTCGCGCGTCGTCGTCGTCGGAGTCTGCATGGGTGCCGACCGCATTCGGCCGGCCATGGCGATCAACAAAGAAATCGACCTGCGGTTCGTGCTCGGCTACACGCCACTGGAGTTCCGCGACACCCTGCATATGCTCGCCGACGGCAAGGTCGACGTCGCACCGCTGATCACCGGGACGGTCGGGTTGTCCGGCGTTGACGCCGCTTTCGAGGCACTCGGTGACCCCGAGGCGCACGCGAAGATCCTGATCGACCCGAAGAGCGACGCTAAGCGGCCGGCGTGATCTCTAGCCCCACGTGCACCTTGTCGACGCCGCCGCGCACGATCGAGTGCGCATAAAACCACCACGCGTGGTACCAGTATCGCTTGAGCACGGCGTTGTACACCCGCCGCGTCTCCGACTTCGGCAGGACCCGCGCGATCGCTTCGACCGGCTCGCTCTTCGGCTTGCCCAGGGATCCGCTCCTCGCGATCGTCACCCGCGGCGTGTTGTTGATCCGCCTGACCTTCCACGACCCGTCGTCGGTGATGACCAGGAGCTTCTCCCCCTCGGGCACACCCCAGATCGCCGTCGGTTTCGGGCGACCGTCCCTGGTAAAGGTGGTCAGCAGCAGGTATTTGGATGCGATGACGTCTTTGAAGCTTGGAGCCACGATTTTTCCTTCACTTTTTGAACTGTCCGGATGACAATTCCCCGGCCGCCGATTCCCTAATCATGGACTTGGCCTGCGCTCGCCCGCCGTGTTGATTTTTGGCGATCGCCCAAATTAGGGTCCGTTGATGGCCAGGGACTCCACGACGCGCGACATGTTGATCGACGCGACGGTCCGGATCATGGTCGACGAGGGTTACGCCGCGGCGACGTCGCGCCGGGTGGCGGCCGAAGCCGGCGTCAAACCCGCCCTGGTGCACTACTACTTCCCGACCATGGACGATCTCTACCTCAACGTCTTCCGGCGCGGCGCTGCCGCCTATCTGGAACGCCAACGGCGGGCGCTGGCATCCGACCGCCCCCTGCATGCCTTCTGGGACACGCTCATCGAGCCGAAGGACACCCGCCTGCTGCTGGAGTTCATGGGTCTCGCCAACCACCGCAAGGAAATCAGGGCCGAGATCGCGGCCTGGTTCCAGCGCTGGCGCGAGATGCAGACCACCGCCCTGAATTTCATCGTCCGCGAACACGGCCTGGACACAGGCGATTTCCCGCCCGCCGGCCTCGCGGTAATCATCGCCGCGGTCGGCCGCATGCTCATCCTGGAGCAGGCGCTGGGCGCCACGACCGGCCACTCGGAGGCCGTCGCGCTGGTGAGCCGGATCGTCGACCGGTTCGAAATGCCGAGTTAATCCGTTTCAGGGCAATGTGACCCGCAGCCGCTCCCAGCCACGCACGGTCGATGTCGAGGCCAGTTGCGCCGTGTCGTAGTTGATGCCCCATTCCGGCCAGCGGTTGAGAATCTCGTCCAGCGCAACGCGACCCTCGAGGCGGGCCAGGTTGGCGCCAAGGCAGTAGTGCACACCCTTCCCGAACGTGATGTGCGAGATGTTGTCGCGGCGGACGTTGTAGGTGTCGGGATCGGTGTAGCGGCGGTGGTCGCGGTTGGCGGCGCCGAACAGCAGCAGCATGGCGCTGCCGGCGGGAACCGTCGTGCCGTAACACTCGAAATCCCTTGCCATCCAACGCGCGACGTGCGGCCCCGTCGGCTCGAATCGCAATGTCTCGTCGACGGTACGGGTCAACAGTGACCGATTGTCATAGACGACGCGCCGCTGTTCGGGATGCTCGGCGAGCACCTTGGCCAGCCAGCCGATCAGCCGGCCGGTCGTCTCATTGCCCGCCCCGGCCACCACCTGCGTGTAGTGCAGCACCTCCTTGCGCGTCAGCTTTCGGTGCACCCCGTGCTCATCGTCGAACTCGACGTTGAGCAGCGTCGTCATCAGGTCATCGGAAGGGTTCTTGGACCGCCATTCCACGTATTCGGCGTAGATCCGGCCGTCGGCGATCGAATCGGCGTCGGCAACCTTCAGCGGTGCGCCCGGCTTGGTGCGCAGGTTGGCGTCATTGGCGTCGCGCACCGAGACTTGTTCGGATTCAGGGATTCCCAACAGCATCCCGATCACCCGCATCGGCATCATCGAGGCCAGCTCCGCGATGATGTCGAAGCCTTGCGAGCCGACGAGCGGGTCCAGGCACCGCACGCAGTATTGCCGAATCTGGTCCTCGAGGGCGGCCATCCGGCGCGGCGTGAACACGCGCGCCATCAGGCCGCGCAGCCTGGTGTGCTCGGGCGGATCCTGGAACATCATGACGCCGCCGGGCATGTCGAATTTCGACTGGATGAGCTCCAAAATGTCACTGCGCTTGTTGGAGAACGTCTCCCAGTTGGCCAGCGCCCGCTCGACGTCGGAATGCCGGGACAGCGCCCAGAAGTCATAGCGCTCGTTGTAGTAGATCGGTGCCTCGTCGCGCAGCCGCGCGTAGGTCGGATACGGGTCGGCGTTGATGTCCACGTCGTAGGGGTCGTAGTAGACGTCCGTGTCGCTGGCGACGGTCATCGATGCTTCACCTCCACACCGTTTGGGCGATCGCCCAAATTTGCGGCGAACCCATGTCTAGCAGCAGGTAGACCGGGCAGTCAAGACGCCGGAGAGGGATGATGTCCGCGTGACATTTGGCCAGGACACCACCGGGCTGGTGGTGATCGATCCGTACACCGACTTCATCTCCCCCGGCGGCAAGGTGTGGGACCGCCTGAAGAACGTCATCGAGAGCAACGACTGCGTCACGCACATGAGGCAGGTGCTCGACGCCGCGCGGACCGCGAACATCCGCGTGTTCTACGCGCTGCATCGCCGATACCGCCCCGACGACTACGAGACGTGGAAATACATCGCCCCCGTCCAGAAGGCGGCGTGGTCGCGCAGGACCTTCGAGTTCGGCACCTGGGGTGGTGAGCTTCGCGACGGGTTCGAACCGCAACCCGGCGATATCGTCGCCCATGAGCATTGGTGTTCAAGTGGTTTCGCCAATACCGATTTGGACCTGCAGCTCAAACGGCACGGCATTCATCGGCTCATCGTCATGGGGCTGATCGCCCACACCTGCCTCGAGGCCACGGTGCGGTACGGCGCGGAGCTTGGTTACGAGGTCACCGTGGTGCGCGACGCAACCGCGGACTATTCGGACGTCGAGATGCGCGCCGCGCTCGAGGTGAACATCCCGAACTACGCGACCGCGATCCTGCCGGCGAGCGAGGTGATCGCCTCGATCACGGCCAGTGTTCCGGATCTGTGAAGATTTACCGCCCGGGTGTGAAGGCTTCGTTAAGAAGGCGGCACGCCCGCGGCCGGACCGGCACCGTGGATGTATGACGCTCTTCGAGCTGCTTCCGTCGGTGAGGCACGGGCTGAACCCGCACCTCGACCGCGCGGTCTGGCCGCTCAGCGCGTACGTCGACGACCTGGGCCGATTGTGCGTCGGGGACGTCGCCGCCGACGATATCGCCGCCGAGTACGGCACCCCCACCTACGTGGTGGACGAGGAGGATTTTCGCGCCCGCATCCGCTGCTATCGCGCGACGCTCCCCGATGCCGAGCTGATTTACGGCGGCAAGGCGCTGTTGAGCGTGGACGTGGCCCGCTGGGCCGCCGACGAAGGGGCCGGCGTGAAGGTGTGCTCGGCCGCCGAGCTCGCCACCGCGCTGGCTGCCGACGTCCCGCCCTCGCGGATCGTGCTGGCCGGCGCGAAGACCGCGACTGAACTCGGTGACGCGATCGCGGCCGGCGTCGGGCGGATCGTGATCGACTCACCCAGCGAGATCTCGCTGCTCGCCTGCCGGGCGCGGCACCGTCAGCGCGTCCTGGTGCGGGTCATTCCCGACGTCGGGACGCCCGACCAAAAATTCGGCTTCGCCCTGGCGGGGGGCCAGGCTGCGCTCAGGCGTGTCGTGGACCAGCCGTCGCTCGACTTGGTGGGGCTGCACTGCCAACTCGGGGGGCACATCACCGACGCCTCGCTGTACGGTGCGGCTATCCGGCAGACGATCGGCGTGATGGCCGCGGTCCGCGAGCACCATCAGGTCGTCCTCACTGAGCTCAATCTCGGCGGCGGTCACGCGATCCCATACCGTTCGGGCGACCCGGAACTCAACCTGCGGTCACTCGGGGCCACCGTGGATGCCGCGTTGGAATCCGCTTGCGCGGAGCACGGATTCCCGCGGCCGAAGATCGCGATCGAGCCCGGCCGGGCGATCGCCGCACGCGCCGGGGTGACCCTGTGCCGGGTCACCGCTGTGAAGCGGCAGCCGGGCGGGCATACCTTCATCGCGGTGGACGACGGCCCGGCCGACAACCCGCGGAGTTTGGGCCTGAAATACACGGTGGCACTGGCGAACCGCCACCGCCCGACCGCCAGCGCACCCGTCACCGTGGTGGGCCGGAATGGACACGGTGACGAGATCGCCCGCGACGTCGAGCTGCCCGCGGACATCCACCCCGGCGATCTGCTGGCGGTGGCCTGCACCGGCGCCTATCAGCACTCGACGGTATCGAGCCCCAGTCTGGTGGGCCGGCCGCCGCTGGTCGCGGTCTCCGGCGGCCGCTCTCGCGAGCTGGTGCGCCGGGAGACCGTGGCCGACCTGCTGGCCCGCGACCGCGGTTGGAACGGCCAATGACGTCGCCCGGCACGAACGTTCGCGCACGCGCCGACCGCTTGCGTGTCACGGTGGCGTACGCCGTCCTGTTGCTCGCGGTCTCCGTCACCCTGACGGCCATGGGTGCGCGCACCCGCGCCTCGGTCGTGAGCGAAATGAGCACCAACCTGCACAACCTGGCGCACGGCCACCTGGCCGCCCTGGTCGGTAGCGCATTCGTCAGCGACGGGGGCGACGTCTATCTCTGGTTGCCGGGGCTGGTGTGCCTCCTGGCGCTGGGCGAACTCATCTGGCGCGGTCGGGGCTTGCTGATCACCTTTGCCGTCGGCCACATCGGCGCCACCTTGATCCTCGCGGTAGGGCTGGTCGCCGCGGTGGAGACGGGATGGTTGCCGTTCTCGGTCGCGCGAGCCACCGATGTCGGGATCAGCTACGGCGCGGTGTGCGTGCTGGGCGCCCTGACCGCATCGATACCGTTGCGCTGGCGTCCGGCCTGGATCGGTTGGTGGCTCGGCATCGGGTTGGTGGCCACGTTTAATGCGGACTTCACCGCGTTCGGTCACGTTCTGGCGCTACTCCTTGGCATGGGCTTGTCGTTCCGGTTGCCGTCGATGGCGCGCTGGACGCCCGTGCACGCGGCCTTGCTGAGCGTCGGCGCCGCGTTCGGGTTCTTCGTGCTGTCGGGATGCTCGTCGTTGATGGCTCCCGTCGGCGGGTTGACGGGTGTCGTGATGGCCCTGCTCGCCAACCGGGTGGTGCGGTCGGCCGCGGTCTAATCGGTTGAGCCGGTCAGCGTCTCGATCTCATAGCGGCTGGCCGTCCACGGCGGGGAGTCTTGTGTGGGCGTGAGGGTGATCGTCAGCTGCGCTTTGCCCGCGGTTATCGATTGCGGCAAGAGGTACGTGTCGTCGAGCCAGCGATGAAAGCCGTTGCTGCGCGGCTGCAGCCAATTCCCGACGGGAACGCCATCGATGGTGACGTCCGCCGACTGGAAGCCGTCCGCCTGATCCGACGTGCGGCGCAGCGCGATGCCGCGGTTGTCCGGGTCGGTCTCGAGGTGGAACGTGACCGCGGCGTTGGTGGCGCGGACCGACCCGATCACCGGATGGGTGTCGTCGGCCCCTTCATATTCGCTGACCAGCAGCTGATCGGCGCCGTCAATGTCGGCGTAGCCGTGCAGGAGTCGACTGACCGGGTCGCCCGGGCGAACGTCGTCGCCAGGCGTAAGAGTGTCATTCGGCTGCGTGTAGAGGAAAGCTGTTGAGCTGTAGTCGGGTTGAACCATGTTCCGTTTACCGTGCTCGATGCCGAAGCGGATCGCGGAATGGTAATCGATGGCGTCGGCGAGCATGAGTCGATAAACGGCGACACAGTAGTCGGCGCAGCCGGCGGTGGCCGTGCGCCGGTCGGGTTGCCCGGTGAGCGGGTCGCTGAAGCGGGTGCCATCCTTGAAATACCAACCGCCCTCGTAGAGGTCCTCGGTACCGGTGCCATACCACTGGGGCGACCCGGCGCCGTCCGTGTAGACGCGCTCGGCCCCTTCGAGAAAGTAAGGGGCGGCGTCACTGAACGCGGTCCTGATTCGAGAACCGCGGATGGTGTGGCTGACGCCGACGAATTTCCCGTGGCCCTGCTCGTCGGCGAACAACCAGTCCTGGCCGACGACCGTCGGCCCGGAATGCGAGCGAGCGGTGAAGTAGCCGGCGCGACCGCTGGCCAGCGCGGCCGCCCATTGGGCATCGGGGGCGGTGGTCACGTCGCTGTCGATTCCGGCTACCGGGTGGTCGGTGGTGTTCACAATCGTGATGCGGGCCGCGTGGGCGAAAGGCATGGGCCACCATGCGGACAACGACAGCGGTCCCCCGGGCTGCTGGACCACCGCGAACATCAGGGACCGCACGGTGTTGGCACCGAGCCCGGCGCCGAAGAACTCCCCGAGCGGCGAGTCGACCAGGGTGCGGCCGTCGAAGTCCATTCGCAGCCGCAAGCCGCTCAGCAGTTGGTCCGCCGGTTCGGGCAGTTGCAGCCGTAACGCCGAGATGGTGCCCGCGCCGGCCGATTCCGCGATGGTCATTTCGGCCCCGGCCGGGACCTCGACGACCCGGTTGTCGTGAACCGCCGCAGCCGCAGCCGGTTTGGGGTCGACGGCGCCCGCGGCGCGCAGCATGTCGAGCACGTCGAGCGCGGGGTCGGAGGGCGAGAAAGTGGACACGCCCATGGCGCTCGAGAATTGTCGATAGTCGACGTGGTAGTACTCGAGATTCGACGCGACGCTGATCCGCATCGACTGTCGGTAGGGCATCGGCACCTTGATGTACACACCACCCGGCGACTGCGCCGCATTCGCAACGAGCGGCCACTCGAACGGCGCACCCAACGCACCGTCGACCACCGATTGCAGGGGCGCGTCGATCACCGTTCGTCCGTCCAGTTCGACGCGGATGTTCCCGAGCCGGGTCACCTTGCCGCCGTCGCGGGTGAGCCAGATCGAATCCACCTCGCCGGCACCGCGATCCTCCGCGATGACGCAACCGGCACCGCCCGAGGTCAAACATCCTCCGGTGCCGTTGCGATTACCGGTGGAGAGGTCGAAATCACCGCCGCTGCGGTCGAAACTGGAAAGCTGCAGGGCCTGCGTGTCGGTGCGCAGATACGGCAACCGGTCGAGCCGTCGATAGGTGTCCCAGCCGACCAGCCGGTCGCCGGCGTCATTACCGATCGGCGTCGCGAGCGCCGCGCCCGCGAGGGTAATACTGGCCGGCACCGAGAGCGCAAAAGCTAATGTTGCGCACCACGTACGAAGAGCCACCGGCATAGCGAAGAAGCCTACTTTTCTCGGTCGGGTTGACCGGATTTGGAATCTAATCAGGCCGGTGCCGTGGGACACGAAAGATCACTCTGGCATGAAATGCATTCAGCGTGTCGTCACTTGAGGGAAGAGCGGACCGAGATTGGCGCGAGCGGATGCGCCGGCGCGGTGTGGTCGTGCAGACAGCCTACCGAGTTGGCCGGCAGGATTGCAATGGGCACGGCAAATGCCGGGATGGCCGACAATCGGCAGCGCTGCAGGGGACCCCAGAGTCCGTATCTCGGTTCCCCCGAGCATGTTTCGCATCGCCCTGCATTGTTGGAAATGTAGGTCGGATCGCGCGCTATTCCCTATCTTATGCCGCGCCCCGCCCCGGCGGAAGATTTTGGAAAATGAATGCAAATCAGGCTCGCGATCGTCATCATGGACGCATCCGCCGGCCGCGTTGCCGACGACTATGCCGCGCTTTCAATCAGTTGAAGTAGGCCGCCGCAAATTTAGTAAATCCCATAGCATTCCGCATTGCACTCACGTAACATAACTCCCCTCGGGCGTACATCTCTCCTCTAACGGATGGAGTGGTTCATGTCTCGTATGAAGTACAAGGTTGTCCTCGGGCTGATTCTGGCCGCCACCGCGTTAACATCCTCGGGTTGCACGGTGCCGCTTGTGATCGACTGCAGCACTGCAGCCACTGGAGTTACCTGCACGCCATAGGGGTCGTTCGGCCTTCGAGGGGTGCGCTGCTGGCACGCTTTCCTTGGTAAGACCCACTTTTGGGTCTACCGAGTGCTCGGCGTGCCAGTTAGCGCACCGGCTCTCGTCGTAGTGCTCGAGATGAGACTGCCTGCACGCCAAGCACTTATCTGAGCAGCGAGTCGCACGCTTCGTTCGCGCGCGCCGGTGACGAAAGTGTATCGCGCGATCCGGGCGGTCGTTGTGCGCTTTAATGCACGTCGGCACAGCCGCATCGAATCCGTTGCCGCCGAATGCCTGATACTCCTGGTGCGCTGCCCTATGTGGCCGCCCCACTAACCAGTGCGGACATCACGGTGACCCGGATCCTTAAGTCGTTGCGGCACAGGGACCTTCGATACCGGAATCGATGGCCGTGGTCTTACAACCTATCGACCGCTAGGGGACCAGGAATTCGCAAATTCGTTTAATCCCATAGTATTCCGGATTGTACTCACGTAATATAACTCGTCTCGGGCGTAACATTTCTCCTCGGATGGATGGAGTGGTTCATGTCTCGTATGAAGTACAAGGTTGTCCTCGGCCTGGTCCTCGCCTTCACCGCATTGACGAGCTCCGGCTGCACGGTGCCTACCTTCTCGTGCAGCGGTGGAGCGACCGGAATCACCTGTACGCCATAGGCCGTCGGGGTTGCGCTACTGGCACGCTCTACTTTGCAGGTCCGCCTTCGGCCATAGGGCGTGCCAGTCAGCGCACCGATGTCCGTCAGGGTTCCTTTAGCGTGCCCGTCGACTAGGCGCCGCGCCGGCGTCACTGTGACAAATCGCCGCACGCCCTGTGGCACAACGAAATCGCGGCTGCGCAGTGCTCGGCGCCCGTGGGCCGAAGCTCTATTGCTTCCCTTTGCCGTTCTTCTTCAAGTCCGTATCCCGGCTGGGCTGAACGCGTTTCGGTTCTCCGGGCATTTTCGGGTAGTTCGGCGGATACGGCATATCGCCGAGGCCGCGTTCTTCGTCGGCGTCAGCGATCGCCAGTAGGGGCGCGATCGACTGCGCCACGTCATTCATTGCGGCCCAGGGGTCTTGGCGGCCCTTCACTAGATCGGGAACCGTTGTGATGGTGTAGTCGTCTGGTTCCGCGCCGGCCAGTTGGTCCCATGTCAGCGGCGTCGACACTGTCGCGATCGGGGTGGGGCGTACCGAGTACGCGGATGCCATGGTGCGATCCCGGGCGTTCTGATTGAAGTCGATGAAAATACGCTCACCGCGTTGTTCTTTCCACCACGCAGTGGTGACGGCCTCAGGCGCGCGTCGCTCTACTTCACGGGCCAGCGCGATGCCGGCTCGGCGTACCTCGATGAAATCCCAGTCGGTGGCGATCCGAAGGAAGACGTGGATCCCGCGCCCGCCGGATGTCTTGGGATATCCCACCAGACCGAGCTCGTCGAGCAGTGGTCGCAACACGTCAACCGCGACCTCGCGCGCCTGCTCGAAGGCGACGCCCGGCTGCGGATCCAGGTCGATGCGCAACTCGTCGGGATGGTCGGTATCCGGGCAGCGCACCTGCCACGGGTGCAAGGTGATGGTGCCCATCTGTGCCGCCCAGACGATGGCGGAGGGGTGCGTCACCTTCAGCGCGTCGGCGGTGCGTCCAGACGGGAACGTCACCCGGCAGGTCTGCAGATAGTCGGGGTGATGCTGCGGGACCCGCTTCTGGTAAATCTCCTCACCGTCGATGCCATCCGGGAAGCGCTGCAGATGAGTGGGCCGGTCACGGAGCGCGTCGAGCATCGGACCACCAGCCACGGCGAGGTAATACTCGACCAGCCGCCGCTTGGTGCCTTTCGAGCCCAACTTGGGGAAATAAACTTTGTCCGGATTGGTCAGGCGAACCGCAATACCGTCGACGTCGAGCTCTTCTGCAGCGGCCATACCAAAGATTCCAGCACAATCGGCGTATGGACTTACCCGTCATGCCCCCGGTGTCGCCGATGCTTGCCAAATCGGTGCGGTCGATCCCGCCCGATGCGTCATACGAACCGAAATGGGACGGATTCAGGTCCATCTGCTTCCGTGACCGCGACGAAGTGGAGCTGGGCAGCCGCAACGAACGGCCCATGACGCGCTATTTCCCCGAGTTGGTGGCCGCGGTCCGCGCGGAGCTGCCCGAGCGTTGCGTGATCGACGGGGAGATCGTCATCGCAACCGACCACGGCCTGGACTTCGAGGCACTACAACAGCGCATCCACCCAGCAGATTCGCGGGTGCGGATGCTCGCCGAGGCGACACCGGCGTCCTTCATCGCATTCGACTTGCTCGCCCTGGGCGACGAAGACTACCTGCGGCGACCATTCAGCGAGCGGCGCGCCGCCCTCGTCGATGCCGTGGCGGACTCGGGGCCTTCGATCCATGTCACTCCGGCCACCACCGATGTTGAGGTTGCGCGGCGCTGGTTCGACGAATTCGAGGGGGCCGGCCTCGACGGTGTGATCGCCAAGCCGCTGACCGTCACCTATCAGCCCGACAAGCGCGTCATGTTCAAGATCAAGCACGAGCGGACCGCCGACTGCGTGGTCGCCGGCTACCGCGTGCACAAGTCCGGCGGAGACGCCATCGGCTCGCTGCTGCTCGGGCTCTACCAAGAGGATGGTCAGCTCGCGTCCGTCGGGGTGATCGGCGCCTTTCCAATGGCCGAACGACGGCGCCTGTTCACCGAGCTGCAGCCGCTCGTCACCGGTTTCGAGGACCACCCGTGGAATTGGGCTGCCCATGAGGCCGGCGAACGGACGCCGCGCAAGAACGAATTCTCGCGCTGGAACGCCGGAAAGGATCTTTCGTTCGTGCCGCTGCGTCCGGAGCGCGTTGTCGAGGTTCGCTACGACCACATGGAAGGCCGGCGCTTTCGTCACACCGCGCAGTTCAACCGGTGGCGCCCGGACCGCGAGCCGCGCTCGTGTACATACGAACAACTCGAACAGCCGGTCACCTTCAGCCTCGGCGACATCGTGCCCGGTTTGGGATCGAGCTAGAAAAGCGGCGGCTGGTTAGGCAGGAAAAGACGACCGCGCCGTCAGCTGGACTTCGCTGATCGCTTTTATGAGCGCGATGCACCCGCGATCAGCACTTTTGCTGCACGCCTGACACATCCAATTCGCTTAATTCCCTTGCCAATTCGCCGATCATTTCTGAGCCGTCGGCGCGCTGGCGTCGCGGGCGTCGCCGTAGTCGATATACCTGCTCGTCGATCCGAGCCACACGGCGACGCTCCACAACGCACCACAGCGCTCCGGCGATGGTTCCCAGTCCGGCGACCAATCCCGTCGTGGCGAGCCATTCGTAATGTCCGTAGGCCGCGACCGCCGCAGTGCTTATCATCCCGGATACCCCGATAGCTAGCAGGATGAGCCCCGGCCATAAGAGGTTGTCCTTCATCGTCATGCCGGCGTGCGGTTGCGTGGTCCGGAAATGATCAGTTGGATCGTGATGCCTGTCTCCCATCATCCTCTCCCTCGGTCGTCGGACGAGTGGCGGCATTCGTTACTTATAAAGACGATTACCGTCGGGGGGAGGTTCGGCGGATCCGGCGAAAACTTGGGCACCCCTGCTTTCGCGCAGCTCAGAGACAGGGAAACTCCACGCATCGTGGAGGCCGTGCGCGAAAAGACAGCCGCCATTCGACGGCCCCGGCGTTTAGCGCCCGCCGCGGGCGGGCACGCGGACGTACATGTCAGTGACAGCGTTTCAAGACCTGCCGTTGGCCGATCGCGATCGCAAGTGGGACGGTGACGCCGCGGAGAAGCGCGTCCGCAAATGGGCCGACGCGCAGGACGCACCGAACCAGAAGTACCGCGACGCCCACGTCTGGTACGACAACGCCAAGAAGGACAACTTCACGGCGTACAAACTGTTGATCGCCGATGTCGTCGGCGGCGACCTCAAGGCTGTGCCGCGTGGTGTGATGGCGGCCGGCGCCATCATGGACGGCGCCCGTGGCGGCATCGACCTGCCGAAGGCGGACGTCGACCGTGTAAAGAGCCACTTGGCGAAGTACTACAAGAAGATGGGCGAGAGCCCGCCCTGGGAGCGCGGGTGATCTAGACCGCGACGGACAGCCGCGACAGTCCGCGCAGCGTGACGTTGTCCTTGTACTGCGGCTCGCTGTCCAGCCGCGCGTTTGGGAAGCGCGCGGTTACCGCCGCCAGCGCGACACTTGCTTCCAGCCGGGCCAGCGGCGCGCCCAGACAGTAGTGCGCTCCCCGACCAAAACCCAGATGTCGCAATCCTTTCCGCTCCGGGTCGAAGAGATCGGGCCGGTCGAATTCCGCAGGGTCACGGTGGGCGGCGGCGAGGACCAACATCATGACATCGCCCGCTGGTACCTCGACTCCACCAATCATCATGTCGGCGAGAGCAATTCGCCCGACCAGCTGTACGGGTGGGTCGAACCGCAGGGTCTCTTCCACGATGGCCGACGCTCGACCGGAGTCGGCGCCCAACCGGCTCCACTGGCCGCGATCGCGCAACATCGCCAACATCGCATTCCCGATCAGGTTCACCGTCGTCTCGTGTCCGGCGATCAAGAGCAGATTGCAGGTGGAGACAATCTCCTCTTCGGTCAGTTGATCTCCGGACTCCTCCACCGCGATCAGCCCCGACAGCAGGTCGTCACCGGGTGTCGAACGGCGGCGGTCGACCAGGCCGTGAAAGTACTCGCGCAGCCACGTTCCGGCCTGCTGTCGCTCATTCGCGACCTCGGGCGGCACTCCGGTAATCGTCGAGAACGGATCCAGCGCCTGGGCGAGCAGGGCGGATGCACGGCTGAATTGGGGCTCGTCGTCGAGCGGCACGCCGAGCAGCCGGCAGATCACCGCGACCGGCAGCGGATAGGCGAAATCCTCGACGACGTCGAAGTGGCCCTTTTCGGCGACCCGATCGAGCATTCCGTCGACCAGCGAACGAATATCGGGTTCCAGCGCGTTCACCACCTTCGGCGCGAATGCCTTACTGACCAGCCTGCGCAGCCTGGTGTGATCGGGTGGATCGAGAAACAAAAAGCCCGGCGGGCCCTGCCTGCGCGGCGCCGTGCCGGTCTCGGCCTGCCGCTTGGCGACCGTCGAGTTGACGTTGTCGCTGCTTGACGATGGGTGCCGCAACACCTCGTCGCAGTCTCGGTAGCTTGAGAAGACGGTCAGGTTGGCGCCGGGCAATTGCAGCGCGCCGCCGTCGCGAAACTGCGCACACAGTGGATACGGGTCGGGCCGGTTGGCCGGGTCCAGCAGCTGCAGCAGCAACCCCTGGGAATCGGTCGGCGCGGTCGTCATGCGGCCATTCTGCCCCTAGGCGGACCGCACGTAGTTTCAGCGACGGAGGAACTCGACGATGTGGCCCGCCAGCTCCTCGCCCGCATCCTCTTGCAGGAAGTGTCCGGCGCCGCGGATCAGGGGATGATCGATTCCCTGCGCGCCGCGCATCTCGCGTTGGAAGATGGCGCCCATCGGGCCGGTGATCGGGTCGCTGTCGCTGAAGGCGACCAGCATTGGAGTGGGGCTCGCCGAGAGTTTGGCCCACGCCGCTTTGTTGGCCGCCGCCGCGGGATCGTCCGGCGAGGTCGGCACCAAGCCCGGCATGGCCCGCGGACCCGCACAGTACTCGTCGCCGGGGAACGGCGCGTCATAGCTCGCGCGCACGTCGTCGCTCATCGGTTGCCGACAGCCGCCCTGCACGAACGCGCCGACGTGTAGCTCCGGCGCGGTGGTGATCGCCTCGCGAAAACGCCACCAGACGTCGGGCATCGGCTGCTCCCCGGTCGGCAGGCCGGTGTTGGCCACGACCAGCTGGGCGAATCGATCGGGGTGTTCGGCAGCGAGGCGCAAACCGATCAGCCCGCCCCAGTCCTGTCCGACCAGGGTCACGTTTCGAAGGTCGAGGACGTCGAAGGCCACCGCGCGCATCCATTCGACGTGGCGCGCGTAGCTGTGATCCTCGCGGCGGGTTGGTTTGTCCGAGCGACCGAACCCGACCAGATCGGGGCAGATGACCCGGTGTCCGGCGCCGACAAGTACCGGAATCATCTTGCGGTACAGGAAAGACCACGACGGTTCGCCGTGCAGCATGAGGATCGGGTCGGCGCGCTCGGGGCCGTCTTGCACCCAGGCGACCCGCAGCGTCCCGCCTTCGCCGTCCGATATTTCGCAATACCTGGGCGCATACGGAAAGTCGGGCACGCGGTCGAACGACTCGTCGGGTGTGCGTAACGTCTGCATGTCAGGTCCCTTCGTGTAACCCCGCCAAATCGGGATACGCCATCAATCGGTCTAAGAATTCGAGTTGCCCTTTCAGGAGCTTGACGCGGGCCTGCGCCACCGAAAACCAGCCCACCCGATCGACTTCCGGGAACTCGCGAAACTTGCCCGAACCCTTCGGCCATTCCAATTCGAAGGTGTTGCTGCGCGCGTCGGTCACGTCCAAGTCGCCGCAAACGGCGAAGGCGGTGACCAGCTTGCCGCCGGACTGTTTGAGTTGGCCGAGATCCAGCCGGGCCCCGGCCGGGGCCGAAAGCCCGAGTTCTTCTAAGAACTCGCGTTGCGCGGCCGCCCACGGATCTTCGCTCTCGGCGTACTCCCCTTTTGGAATCGACCACGCCCCGTCGTCTTTTCGCGCCCAGAACGGGCCCCCCGGATGGGCGATCAGGACCTCGACGACGCCGTCGCGGGTCCGGTACAACAGCACACCCGCACTGAGCTTCGGCATTCGCTCAGGACCCGACCGAGCGTTCCAGGTCCTTGAGCGACGACTCGAGGTGCGCGAGCAGACGCTGCAGGTGCGGCACGCTGCGACGGCATCCCACCAAGCCGAAGTCGAGGTTTCCGGCGTTGTTGGCCAGCGTGATGTTCAGCGCCTGTCCGTCCAGCGCGATCGACAGCGGATAGTTTCCGTCGAGCCGGGCGCCCCCGTAGTAGATCGGCTGGGTAGGCCCCGGCACGTTGGAAATGATGATGTTGAACGGCGGCGACGTCGACGCCACCCAGCCGGGGACCGCCGCCAACGCGAGCGCTGACGTATTGGCTGCGGACAGCGCCAGCGCCTGGAAACGAGGCAACTGCGAAAACACCTCCTTGTTGCTCCGCATCGAATCGCTGATCGTCTGCAGTCGCTGCGCGGGATCGTCGGTGTCGGTGGCGAGATTGCACAGGATGGCTCCGACGAGGTTGCCCCCGGCGTCGGCCTCGTCTTCGGTGCGGAGGCTGACGGGGACCATCGCGATCAGCGGTGTGTCCGGTAGCGCGTTCTGCTCGAGCAGGTAGTAGCGCAGGGCGCCTGAACACATCGCCAGGACGACATCGTTGACCGTCACGCCGGCGGCTTTCTTGACACTCTTGATGCGGTCCAACGACCATGACTGCGCGGCGCAGCGGCGCGCGCCGCCGATCTTGACGTTCAGCATGGTGCGCGGGGCTCCGAACGGCAGCGTCAGCTGCTGTTCGAACAGCGCCGCTCGGGCCAGCAAAAGCGTCGACGGGGCGAGCGCCGCAAGAGATCCCGCCGCCCGCAGCGCCGAAGTCAGCGGGCTTACCGGGTTGCTCTTGCGCTTGCTTTTGGGCAGGCTCCATGGCGCGCGGATCTCACGATTGTCGGGATCGGTCGACAACGCGCGCTGCATCAGCTTCTGCGCGGAGACGCCGTCGATCAGTGCGTGGTGGATCTTCGTGTAGATGGCGAACCGGCCGTCCTTGAGACCCTCGATGATGTGCGTTTCCCACAGCGGACGATGACGATCGAGCAGGCTGCTGTGCCACCGCGAGGTCAGCTCGAGCAGTTCACGGATCCGGCCGGGCGACGGCACCGCCGAGCGCCTGACGTGGTAGTCGATGTCGACGTCTTTGTCGTAAGACCAGCCCAGGTTCGCGATTCCACCGACGAACGTCGCCGGATGCTTGCGGAATGTGGGCTGGAAATCATCCTGCGCGACCAAGCGGTCGTAGAGGTCACGGACGAAGCCGCGGCCGGCGCCCTCCGGCAGCTCGAACAACTGCAGACCGCCGACGTGCATGGGGTGTTCCCGCGACTCTCCCAGCAAAAATATCGCGTCGGTGGGCATCATCAGTTCCATCCATCAATTAGACCTCGACGGACGCCGGGCCGAAGGCGCTCTTCGAACATCGCGGTCTTTCGACCCGACCGAAAGGACAAAAGGCCGTACCGTAGGCCCGCAGCCGGGTGGCAGCATGGGTTCGTGACGACACCATCGTTGACCTGGGATGTGGTGGCCGTTGACAAGCCAGAGGATGTCAACGTGATCATCGGTCAGGCGCATTTCGTCAAAACGGTCGAAGACCTGCACGAGGCCCTGGTCGGCGTGAGCCCATCGCTGCGGTTCGGCGTGGCCTTCTGCGAAGCGTCCGGACCGCGGTTGGTTCGCCACAGCGGCAACGACGCGGACTTGGTCGACCTGGCAACTCGCGCCGCGCTGGCCATCGCGGCCGGACATAGCTTCGTGATCTTCTTGCGGGAGGGCTTTCCGGTCAATGTCCTCAACCCCGTGAAAGCGGTGCCCGAAGTCTGCGGGATCTACTGCGCCACAGCCAATTCCGTTGAAGTCATTGTCGCGGAGTCCCCGCGCGGTCGCGGCATCGTGGGTGTCATCGACGGTCAGACTCCCGTCGGAGTGGAAGGCGACCGCGACGCGGCCGAGCGCCACGATCTGCTGCGCGCTATCGGATACAAGCTCTGAGTGTCAGCCGCCCGCGAGTGACCACACCGACGTGGCGATCAGATCACCCCGATCGAGCCCGGCGGCGCGGTGTTGGTGCACTTCGGCGTACTCGGCAGTGGTCACCATGTCGATGAACGCCTGCGGCGTCGGGTATTCAACGATGAGAATGGCGTCCCACCATGGCTTTTCGCCGTCGCCGATGACGAAGGCCGGTGCGGTTCCCGCGTAGCGGACGGTGGCACCCACCCGCTGCAGGTGCGGTGCGACCTCCTGCCCGTAGCGCAGGTAGGACTCCAGGCCATCCGGGGTCTTGAACTTCAACAGGTTGACCATCACCACGGGTGCGTCGGCGGGCCGCGCGGCCAGGGCCGCGAACTGTTCGGCGGTGGGCTCCAAGTTGCTCATGGTGACGATTAGAGCAGATCGGTGATGGTCTTCAGGCCTGCTTCGTACAGCACGCCGGGCAGCATGCCACCGTCGTGCTCGATGGTGGTGCCGTTGACGAAGTCGGCCTCCCCGCCGGCCAGGAACACGCAGACCCTGCCCACCTCCGCGGGGTCGCCCGCGCGCCGTAGCGGAATCGCGGCGAAATACTCTGCGCCCGTTGGGTCGTCCTTGGGCAACACGAACGACCGGAAGTTCTCGGTCATCGTCGGCCCCAGCGCGATGCAATTGACCCGCACCTTGGGCCCCCACTCCTCGGCCAGCGAGCGGGTGAGATGGTTGAGCCCGCTCTTGGCCGCGCCATAGGAAACCAACGTCGGCGACCCGGCCGGATGGCCGGCCCCGCTGGAGATGTTGATGATGCAGCCAACACCGTCTTGGGTACGCATCTGCCGGTAGACGCGGATGGCGAACCAGAGCGGGCTGATGAGGTTCATCTGCACCGCGTACGCGTGGAACAGCGCGGTGCGCTCATATTCGTCGTCGCTGGCTGGCGCCCCCTGAATGCGTTGCACCAGCTCGGGAATGCTGTCGGCGTGCGGCGCCGGAACGGTACCGCCGGCGTTGTTCACCAGGATGTCGATCCGCCCGTGCTCGGCGACGACGTCGGAGACGAAGGAATCGATCGCGCGGTAGTCCCCTTGGTCACACACTTTCTGGTAGGCCCTGGCGGCCCAGTCGGTTTCGCAACCGGGGATGGCGTCCAGCGGCGAACGCGAACAGCCGACGACGGTGGCACCGGCGCGGAGCAGTTCGTGGGCGATGCCGACGCCCACACCGCGGCTCGTGCCGGTGACGATCGCGACCTTGCCGTCAAGGATGCTCATGACAGGCCTTCCCACTCGCAGTCGATGTTGACAGTCACTGTCAGCGGGTCATACTGTGCCAGTCCGGTCGTGGGCGTGTAAAGGCATGCAATTCGGAGGTCAGCAGATGAGTAGTCCGTCCAAGCTTCGTGTCATCCAGTGGGCGACCGGAGGCGTCGGCAAGGCGGCCATCGCGTGCGTCCTGAACCATCCGCAGCTGGAGCTGGCGGGCTGCTGGGTGCACAGCGCCGACAAGAACGGGGTCGACGTCGGGCGAATCCTCGGAACTGAGGACCTCGGTGTCACCGCCACTTCCAGCATCGACGAGATCCTGGCGCTGGACGCCGACTGCGTCATGTACAGCCCGCTGATACCCAACGACGACGAGGTGATCGCGATCCTGCGATCCGGCAAGAACGTTGTCACGCCCGTCGGCTGGGTGTATCCCGATCCGGGTAACCGCCGGCACCAGGCCGTCGCCGACGCGGCGGTGGAAGGCAAGGTGACCCTGCACGGTTCGGGGATCCACCCCGGGGGCATCACCGAACGATTCCCGCTGATGCTTTCGTCGTTGTCGTCGGCAGTCACCCACATCCGCGCCGAGGAATTTTCCGACATCCGCACCTACAACGCCCCGGACGTCGTGCGCCACATCATGGGCTTCGGCGGCACCCCCGAGGAAGCCATGCAAGGGCCCATGGCCGGGCTGCTCGATGCCGGATTCAAGCAGTCGGTGCGAATGATCGCAGATCACATGGGATTTCGCATCGAACCGAACATCAGGACCATCCAGGATGTCGCCGTCGCGACCGCCGACATCGACTACGCACCGTTCCCGATCACCACCGGAACCGTGGCCGCGCGCCGGTTCCGCTGGCAGGCCCTGGTAGACGGCGAGCCGGTCATCACGGCCGCGGTCAACTGGCTGATGGGTGAGGAAAACCTGGAGCCGGCGTGGAATTTCGGCGGCCGGGGCGAACGCTTCGAGGTGGAGATCACCGGTGATCCCACCGTGAGCCTCACCTTCAAGGGTCTGCAGCCCGAGACGATCGCCGAAGGGCTGGTGAAGAACCCCGGCGTGGTGGCCACGGCCAATCACTGCGTCAACGCGATCCCCGACGTCTGCGCCGCCGGACCCGGCATCAAGACTTACCTGGACCTGCCCATGTTCGCGGGCCGCCCGGCACCCCAACTCGCCTCGTCATGACCGGCGCCCTCGGCGACGTATCGTTCTGTCACCTCGTCGTCGGTGTGACCGACATGGACCGTGCCCTGATGTTCTACCGCGACCTGCTCGGCATGGAGATCGTGTTCGAAACCCTCATCTCCGGTGAGCCTTTCGACGCGGTGCTGCACGCCACCCGCAAACAGGAGGGCCGGGTGGTGGGCGGGCTGCTCGGCGGGCTGATGGTTGAACTGCTCTCACTGGGTGCGAGCCCTGCCGATCAGCGGCCCGCGCGTCGCGGTATCACCGGGATTCACAACGTCTCCCTGTCGGTGCCCGATCTCGACGACACCCACCGCCGTGTTAGCGCGGCCGGCTACCCGCCCGACCAGAAACCCTTCGAAATCGGCGGGGTGCGAATGTTTTTCGTCAAGGACCCGGACGGAACCCCGGTCGAGTTCATCCAGCTGCCCGACGGAGCGCGCAGCACCTACGAGATGCATCGTGGGACCCCGCTGCGGATGGGACCGGTCACATGACCTACAGCCATCCCTCCTCGATGCGCGAGCACGTCGCAATCGTCACCGGCGCCGCCCAAGGCGTGGGCAAGGGCACCGCCGCCGCACTGCTGGAACGCGGAGCGGCGGTGCTGCTGGTCGACATCCAGGACGAGTTGCTGGGCAAGACGGCCGCCGAACTGTCGGCGTTGGGACGCGTCGAGAAGCTGACGGCTGACCTGCGCGACCCGGACAGCGCCCAACGAATTGTGACGGCCGCGGTCGACGCTTTCGGCACGGTGCACGGCCTGGTCAACAATGCGATCGCCACCAACGAGCCCAAGGCGCTCGTCGATATCACCACCGAGGACTTCGCGCTCGGTCACGACGTCGGCCCGCGGGCGACCTTCCTGCTCATGCAGGCCGTGCACCCCGTGATGGTCGAGGCGGGCGGCGGCTCGATCGTCAATCTCGGCTCCGGGACGGGCACCGGCGGCGAGCCGAAATGGGGCGGATACGCCGCCGCCAAGGAGGCCATCCGGGGCCTGTCGAAGGTCGCCGCTTTGGAGTGGGGGCGCGACAACATCCGGGTCAACGTCATCTGCCCGTTCGCCGAATCGGACGGTGTGAAGTTCTGGAAGTCGTTCGCCCCCGGAGAGTACGAGAAGGCCGTGCGGCGCGTGCCGATGAAACGGATAGGGGATGTCCGCACCGACGTGGGCGCGCTGGTGGCCTTCCTGCTGGGCAGCGACGCGACGTTCATCACCGGCCAGACCATTCACGTCGACGGTGGAATCGGCTGCTTCCGGTGACCCTTCCCACCAGAGGAGAATCGCTGCGGGACCGGCAGCGCGCCCAGATCCGGGCCGACATCAGGCGCGCGGCGTTCCGGCTCTTCGTCGAGCGCGGATACGACGCCGTGACGACCGAGGAAATCGCCTCTGCCGCAGGAGTTTCGCCGCGAACATTTTTCCGGTACGTGCCAACGAAGGAAGAGCTGCTGCTCGCACCCGTTCGCCATGGCGGCGCAGCGATCGTCAACCTGCTCGAGCAGCGGCCCGCGAGTGAGCCACCCGATGTCGCGCTGATCAACGCCATCATCACGCGGACCCGATCGTTCGACCAGGCGGATACCGACGAGTGGCGAGAAGCGCTGCTGGTGGCCCCCGACCTGCTGCGTAAGGTGACCGTTCACACGCCCGCCGACAAGGAGCGGGCGGCCAAGCTGATCGCCGAGCGCATGGGCGTGAACTCCGACGCCGACCTCCGTCCCGGCTTGCTGGTCCAACTCGCTTTCGCAGCAGCCGATTTCGGTTTCCAGCAATGGGTACGTCAGTCGGGCCGCCCCTGGCCGCTGGACCGCTACGTCACCGAAGCACTCGAAGCGGTCAAGAGCCAGCACTGGAAACGGAAGCGCACCTGATCAACCCCGCAACGCCTCGGGGTTCGCGATCCGGATCGGGGCCCCGTCCAGCCACGCGGCCACCGCCTCCACGGTGTCGGAGTAGAAGGCGGCGAGCATCTCACGGGCGACGTAACCCAGGTGGGGAGACAGCGTCACATTCGGGAGCTGCCTTAACCGGTGATCCGACGGCAGCGGTTCGACGTCATAGACGTCCAGCCCCGCACCGGCAATGCGCCCGGTCTCGAGAGCCACGATCATCGCGGCCTCGTCGACGATCGGGCCCCGCGACGTGTTGATCAAGTATGCCTGCGGCTTCATCAGGGCCAGCTCGGGCTCACCCACCAGACCGCGGGTGCGTTCAGACAAAACGACGTGGATGGAGACCACGTCGGACTCCTCGAAGAGCGTCGCCTTCTCGACCCGGCGCGCGCCGGCCGCCGCGGCGGCGTCCGCGGTGAGGTTCTGGCTCCACGCGATGACGTCCATGCCAAAGACTTTCGCGTATTCGGCCATCCGCTTGCCCACCCGGCCCAGGCCGAGCAACCCGAGCGTCTTGCCGGACAACGTGAGACCCGTCGTCACCTGCCAGCCGCCGCCTCGCATGCGCCGGTGTTCTTCCGCCAGGTTGCGTACCGTGGCGATGAGTAACCCCCAGGCGAATTCGGGGGTGGCGTCGTGCACGGATCGGAATCGCGGATGGGCGAAGTCGGTGTGGGCGACGATGACGCCGAGCTCGGTTGCCGCATCCAGGTCCAGATTGGGCAGGCTTCTTCCGACGATCGTGATCAGTTTCAAGTTCGGCAGTTGCGCGAGCAGCGTTCGCGGTAGCGCCATCCGCTCGCGCAGGGTGCAGATCACATCGAATGGCCGCAGCTCTTCCGCCGCTTCGTCCTCGGAGAGGTGGCGATCGAAAACGGTTACGCGGGACCGGTTTTGCACCGATGACCAGTCGGCAAGCCGCAGGGCCGCTTTGGCATAGTCGTCCAAAATCGCCACTTGGGGCGCGGGGTCACCCATCTCACCATTCAAGCACCGACGCTTGGTCTTGTGATGCGGCGGCTAGCCCTGGTTGTGGTCGCGGCGATATGGGTCGTTGGGCCGGGCCCGGCGATAGGTCGCCAGCTCGCGCCTAACCGCCCCCACCGGCGCCTCCGCCAGCACCCCCAGCGGCGCCGCCACCCGTGCCTGTGCTCCCGCTGCCCCCATAGGCCCCACCGGGAACGGGCGGTGGTGGCGGTGGGGCCGGACTGGACGACGTGGGCGTCGGCGGCGCCTCGGGCGCCTTGCTTGCCGACGTGCCTGCGCCCGTACCACCACTTAGGGCGACCGCCAAACCGAGTGCGGCGGCGCCGCCGACGAGCGTCAGGGTCCTTGCTCCAGATTTCATGGCTGGCCGCATACCCGCTTATTCCGGGACGCAATCTGCGGTTGGCCCGTTAGTTCAGCGCGGGCAGGACCTTGTCGGTGAGCAATTGGACCGACTTCCACGCTTCGTCGACGGGAATGCCACCGACCAGTGGGTGCATCACGAGCGGTCCGTAGTCGTCGGCGTCGCGCACCTCGGCGATCAGCTCGTCGGGAGTCAGGAAGCGGTACCGGCCCGACGCACGGACCTCGTCCAGCGTTTGCACGCCGGGCAAATGCATCAGGGACCGTTGGTCGGTCGACCATCTGCCGTAAGTGACCGCCTCCCAAAGGATGTGGTCGCCGAGTTCGGCCCATGCCCGGTCCGGGTCCTCGTGCAGGAAGATCATTCCGCGGTTAACCGGTCCCGGCATGAGGATGAGCGGCGTCATGCCGGCGTCGGCACACAGCTGGCGGTAGTAGGCGGCGATGTCGGGCAGGTGGTCGGCGAGGCTGAGGGGTAGCCGGAATCGTGCCGCACGTCGCGCCGTGGCACGGGCGCCGCCGCCGACGTACAGGGGCGGATGCGGCCGGGTCCAGGTGCCGGTGCAGATTCCCGCTTCGGCCTCGGCGCCGGACCATACCGACAGCATCCGCTCGAGCAGGCTGTCCATCAGAGCGCCCCGGCGCGCGAAATCGACGCCCATTGCGCCATATTCGATGGTGCGGTACCCGAGGCCGACCGTGGTGTGCAACCGGCCGCGGCTCATATTGTCGACGAGAGCGATGTCCTCGGCGAGCCGGACCGGATTCCAGAGCGGGCCGAGCGCACAATCCACGCTGGCGATCAGCCTCGACGTTCGGGCCAAGAACATTGCCGCGGCCATGATCGGATTGCAGCTCCAGCCGTGGCCGGTCGCGTGGTGCTCGTCGACACTGATGGAGGTGATGCCGTGCGATTCGCCCCACTGCGCAAGTTCGAGGGCGGCCGACAACAACCCGCTCTGGGTGCGTGGTTCGCCTTGCGGCGAGGCGAAGTTGAAGCGCAGCACAGTCAGCAACACGTCATGCCCCCTCGGACCCCGCCATAGACCGTAGGAACGCGGGAAAGTCGGGAAACAGCGCGCGGTCGACGATCTCGATGCGGGCGCCGAAGGCGTCCGTGTAGTAGGCGAATAGCCCGAGGTCGGAGCCGGGGACGTCCGCCGTCATCTCGAGCGTGAAGCCGTTGGCCTCCAGCGCACGCGCACTCTGGGACAGGTCGTCGCTGAAGTAGCCCAGGTGGTGGACCGCGTTGCCCGGCGCTGCCGTCCACGGGCTCCCCGGCACCTCCTGCACGAGTTCGAGGTGCGGACTCTGCAAGGAGTAGACGATCGTCGAGGTCAATTCGCGGACACCCGCCGGGGTGCGGAACGGCAGGGTGTAGCTCATCGGGTTGATCCACCGGTAGCCGGCCAGCGCGCTCAGTCGGCCCATGGCCGCATCGAGGTCGGGCACGATGATGCCGGTGTGGTAGAAGTCCTCGGGCCGCAACGCAATTGACATGTCTTCCCTCGTGTCTCAGACGCAGTCCGACGCGGCGTCGACGACGAACACCGCGCCGCTGGTGTAGCTACTCTGCTCGGTGCACAGGAAGGCGATGGTCGGGGCGATCTCCCCGACCGAACCGAAACGGCGCAGCGGGATGTGCGCCAGTTCGGACTCCACCAATTCGGCCGAGCCGTGCATGGGCGCGGTCATCGGGGTGTCGATCGCGCCCGGCGCCACCGCGTTCACCCGGATTCCCTTACTGGCCCATTTGACCGCGAGGTTCCTTGTGATGCAGACGATCCCCGCCTTCGCCGCCCCGTATCCGGGCACCAGGGGAACGGCCCGCAGCGCAGACATCGACGCCAGGTTCACCACGCTGGCGCCGCCCGCGGCGGTCGACGCCTTCAGGGCCGGGTAGAGCCCGACCGTCAACCGGTACGGCCCGGTGAGGTTCAGCGCGACCGAGGCCTCGAACCCATCGGGCCTGGATTCGTCAAGGCCGCCAGGGAAATTGGCGCCGGCGTTGTTGACCAGTACGTCGAGCCGGGTGAACTTGTCCGCCAGCGCGTCCACCGAATCCGGGTCGCTGATCTGGAGCTGGTGATAATCCATGCCGGACAGGTCAACTTCGTAGTCGTCCGCCGCCGGTTTGGTTCCGGTGATGGCGACGCGGGCGCCGGCGTCGCGGAACAACATGGCGGTCGCGTGCCCGATCCCGCTGGTGGCGCCGGTGATCAGGGCCGTGGTCCCGGTGAAGTCGAAGCTGACGCGTGCCGTCATGAGTTCCTCGCTATCTGGTTTCTCAGCCAGGCGGTTTCCCAGAAGTTCGTGCTGCCGGCGAGAAGTTCTTCGTGGGCGTCCCGAAGCACGTCCCGGGCCCCGGCATGGTCCGACGGAAGAAGCTCGGCGAGGTGGATGGCCTGCAGCGGGCGACCGTCGGCGAGGTGTGCCCGCGCCCGGTTCACCAATGCGTCGGCCCCGGCCAGCTCGACCACGTCGGCCGCGACGGCGTCGAACCCGACCGGATAGAGCTCGGTGGTTGACTCGTGGTGAAACCAGCCGGAGTAGTTCTCCCAGATGGCCCGCACGTCCCAGGCCACCTTTCCATAGCCCTGTCCTACTTCGTATTCCGCGGGCAAGGCGATCTCGCGCATCAGGGTCCGGACATCCTTGCCGGCGTTCATCCCCTCGACGGTCTGATCGTGGACGTACCGGATCGCGTCGCGCAGCCGGGTCAGTTCGGCGTAAATCAGCTCGGCCCCGGCTATCGGTTCGAAATGACCGGTCACCAGGAGGTCGGCCCGCAGGTCGCGCACCCGCTCCACGGACGCGCTGGCCGTCAGCGCGTCGCGGTACCGGTCGCCACGGATGGTGACCAGGTTGGGAATGTGCCCAAAGAGCGGGCCGAAGACGTTACCGCACAAACATATACGCTCATCCGGCAGCCACACCACCAGTGAGTCGGTGGTCTCGCCGCCGGGCACCGAGATCAGCTCCATCCGCCGACCGGCGACCTCCAGGGTCAAGGTGTCCTCGAAATCGAGGTCGACGACGGGAACGCTTTGGCCGGCCAGCCGGCTACTCCCCAGCCGCCGCTGAACGGCTTGGACACCGGTCGCCAGGGTGTCCTTGAACGCGAAGGCGCTACGGCTGGCGCGATACGGAATGAGGCGCTCGTTGTCGTCGTGCCACAGCGTCCAGTTGGCCTGCGCGACGACGGTGGTGTCGGGGTCGCGCACGCTGTCCAAACCACCGACGTGGTCGACATGGCCCTGCGTGAAGATGATGTAGCGCACGGGCGAGGGGTCGACGGCGTCGAAGTTCGCCCGATGCACCGGGCCCTCGAAACCCATGCCGGTGTTGACGATCACCCGTCCCTCACGGGTGATGAGTAGGTAGGAATTCGACAGCCCCGGTGAGACCCACAGACCGGGCGCGATCTCCTCGGCCCGTTCGGCGGCCGCGGGGCGCATGGCGTCGGCCCCGGGCCTGTTGCGGTAGACCGGTTCGAAATTCATCGATGTGTCGCCTTCCGGTTAGCTCTCGGCAAGGACGTCGAACCTGTCGAAGTAGAAGTCGAATCGTCGGCGCAGCTCGTCGGCCGTGACGCCGAAGTGTTTTTGCAGGTCGTAGTGGATGCGGCCGTGTTTGCCGCGCGGATTGCCGCCCAGGTATTTCTGGAAGCGCGTCCGCACCTTCGGCGGCAGGTCGACGCCACCGCATTCGTAAAGCCTTTCAAGCAGCTGCATTTCGTTGCCGTTCAGCTGGTGGAAGCTGACGTCGATGCTGCGTTCGGCCGGGACGAGATCGCGGTCGCGCACGCAAGCGCTGAGCAACCGATGCACCCGGTCGCTCCAATAGTCCAGCAGCCAGTCGGGCTCGATGCTTGTGCGCCGCAGCCGATCGGAGTAGGCCATCATCGTGATCGCCGACTGGATAACCGCGACGGGATCGCGGTGCGTGAAAGCCACGGTAGCGTCCGGAAACGTCGCCATGAGCGGTCCGAGCTGCTCGCAATGCTGCGGGCTTTTCAGGACCCAGGTCCGCGGACCGCGCAGGAAGGTCAGCGCCTGCAGAACCTTTCTCAGGTATGCGTAGTGCCGGGTTTGATCCAGGCTCAGGTAGTAGTCGCGCCAATCCGGCACGCGCGCATGCCATTCCAGGACATAGGCGGCCACGTCGAGGTCGAGCAGTTCGACTTCTTCCTCGATCGCCTCGGGGAACCGGTCGTGCATGGCGGCGACCACCGGAGCGCTGGCCATCAACGCGTCGTGCTCGGATTTGGCTCGCGCATAACGGGGGTCGACCCCGGGGATGTCCGGCCCCTGACCGCGCGCCGGAATCGGCTCCTGGCTCTCCCAATACGGCAGGGCCCGCCGGCGCGGGTCGGCGGCAATGAGATTCACCAGATGAGTGGTGCCCGAACGCGGCATCCCGACGACGATGAACGGACGCTCGATCGGGATGGCTTCGATCTCGGGGTACCGCTTGAGGAGCTCGGTCAGGGACAACCGGTTGCGCAGCAACCGTACGACGCGTTGTCGCAACGACGAGCGCGTGAGCTGGCGCAGACCCTCATCGGCTTCGATCGCGGCGATGTGCGCGGCGAGCCGATCACCGAAGCCGTCGACATCGTCAAGGTCGTCGACTCCGGCCTGCTCGACGGCCTCCGCGAGCATCCGGTCGATGTCGAAGTCGACGTGTTTGGCCTCGGTGAATTCCAGGATCTGGCGTTGGACGTCGGTCAGCCTGGGCGCGGTCAGGTCGTCGAAGTCGATCTCGTCAACGGCAGAGCCCACCGGATCCTCTTTTCGACGTGTCGTCGAAGAGAAATATGACACAGACGTCAGGTGTCGATCTGCTGTGGTCCTACAGGTTCGCCAAGTCGTCGGGCACGTCGACCTTGTGCTCCTCCAGCGCCTCGAGGGGCACCACCTCGAGGGTGCGCTCGTGCGTGGAGGCCAGCACCACGGGTGCCGCGCAGCCATCCTGGTGCGCCCGCAGCCAGTTCAGCGCCGTGACGCACCAGCGATCGCCGGGCAACAGGCCCGGGAACCGGTATTCGGGAACCGGTGTCTGAAGGTCATTGCCGATGGAACGCTGGTGCTCGAGGAACTCCGTGGTCATGACCGCACAGATCGTGTGCCGGCCGAGGTCCTCGGGGCCGGTCGAGCAACAGCCGTCACGGTAGTACCCGGTCACGGGTTCTGTGCCGCACGGTTCCAGCGGGCCGCCTAACACGTTTCGATCGGGCACGGGTTCAGTATTGCGCTCCCGGGGGTGAAGTTTGAAGTAACTTTGCCGTCTCCGCCGGGGCAAATTTGTCCGGCTGCGGTGCGGGTGGGGCGGCGTGAGTGCGGGCGCCAGTGACGAACCGATAACAATTCCCACGTCAAGCTGGCGCGACGCGCTGAGCAAATCCCGGGGAAATCGCCGGGAAAATTTATCGTCACATCGTGCAACGAAGAACGGCCCTCAAGCTGCCACTTCTGCTGGCAGCCGGCACCGCGCTGGCGCGAGCGCCACGCGCCTCCGCGGAGGAACCGGGTCGGTGGCCCGCCGACCGCGCCAACCGCTGGTATCAGGCGCAAGGATTCCTCGTCGGATCGAATTACATCACCTCCAACGCCATCAACCAGCTGGAGATGTTTCAGGCCGACACCTACGACCCGCGGCGCATCGACGCCGAGCTCGGCTGGGCCAGGTTCTACGGGCACAACACCGCCCGGGTGTTCCTCCACGATCAGCTGTGGGCGCAGGACCAGCGCGGCTTCCAGACGCGCCTTGCGCAGTTCGTCGACATCGCCGCGCGCCATCGCATCAAACCGCTGTTCGTCTTCTTCGATTCGTGCTGGGACCCGGCACCCAAGGCCGGTCGACAACGCGCGCCGCGGCCGGGCGTGCACAACTCCGGCTGGGTGCAGAGCCCGGGGGCCGAAAGGCTCGGCGACCCCCGCTACGCCGGCGTCATGCGGGACTACGTCACCGCGGTGTTGACCCAATTCCGCAGCGACGACCGCATTCTGGGCTGGGACTTGTGGAACGAGCCGGACAACCCCGCGCGGCAGTACAGGAGCACCGAGCGCAGTGATAAGGATCAGCTGGTCGCCAACCTGCTTCCCCAAGTGTTCCGCTGGGCGCGCGCGGTTGATCCCAGTCAGCCGCTCACGAGCGGCGTGTGGCGTGGCGACTGGGGACAACCCCAGGGCCGCAGCGCAATCAGCGACATCCAGCTCGCCAACGCCGATGTCATCACGTTCCATTCCTACGCCGAGCCCGCGGGCTTCGAGTCCCGGATCGGCGAGCTTGCCCCCCTGGGGCGGCCGATCCTCTGCACGGAGTACATGGCCCGGCCCCGGGGCAGCACCGTGGAGGGAATCCTCCCGGTGGCCAAGCGCCACAACGTCGGCGCCATCAACTGGGGTCTGGTCGCCGGAAAGACCCAGACCTACTTTCCCTGGGAATCGTGGGACCACCCGTACACCGCGATCCCCAAAGTCTGGTTCCACGACCTGCTCCGGCCCGACGGCCGGCCCTTCCAGGACACCGAAGCGCTGACGACCCGAAAACTGGCCGGCAGCCAAGCCTGAGCGGGGCTGTTCGGTTAGCCGAATTTGCCGTTGACCGCCCTTTTTGCGGTAGTAGGGTTGAGCCGCAGAAGGGGGCGGCGGTGACTCTGACTCATCTGAGCGAACCAGAGCTGATCGCCTCGGGCGGGGGCGACCCGTGGGCGATCAACCAGAGCCTGCAGGCGGGTAGCCCGTTTCAAATCTCACGCCTGGCCGAGGCGTTTCATGCCGCGGGCCGACACACCGCCGAAGCCGACCATGCCTTCCAGATAGCCCAGAAGCGCTTTGCCGAGTCGTGGAACCACCAGAACGGTGACAACCCGATCAACGACTCCGCCGAAGTTCAGCGAGTGACGAAATCCCTTGGCGCGCAATCGGAGCAGTTGCCCAAAATCGGCGCTGACTTAGAGAACATCGCGGCCGCGTTGGCCGATGCGCAGAAGCAGGGTGCCGCCGAGATTGCCACCTTGGACCATCAGCTGCAGTTTCTCGACAAGCTTTATGGCGCCGCGCAAGCGGATCTGCGGGATCCGAGCCTTCCGCCGAAGGAGGTAGCAAAGCTGCACATGATCATGGACGCAGCCCACGCCGACGCTGTGGATGACGTCCGTGACGCGGTGAAGCAGATGAATTCGATCCGCAACGCCTACTCCGACACGCTGCATAAAGCGCTGGGCTCGTTGCACACCGAGGGTTACGATCCGCCCGCGAACATCGACGACACGCTCGAACAGCCGTTACGGGGCGAGGTTAGAGATCTCGGACCCGTCGCCGGCACTGGTGCCGTTCCTGGCATCCCGGGAATCGGCGCGGCAGATCTTGGTGAGATCGTCGAGGTGCCCGGACAGCCGGGGAAATTCCTTGCGATCTTCGGTGATTCGTTTTCCGGCAACAAAGTTGGCGAAGGTGATCATTATCGATCAGTGGCCGTCCCGGTGACCTTCGACGCCGACGGACGCCCGCACTTCGGCGCGCCGTTGACCGGAGCGAAGGATAGCGGCCATGAGCTATTTCCTATCCCAAACGAGGCGGCGGGCGTCACTGACACCCTGCCTGCAGGGACTATAACTGCAGGCGGAAAAACATACATGATGGTGACGGGTACTAAGGGGGATCTCCAACCGGTCGCTTCATGGTTGGTGGAAGTCAATGGCGACCCGGGCAAGGGGTGGACCATGGTGCCGAATTCATTGCGTGCGGCGGGAGACGCCCCCAGTCAGGTCAGCGGTTACAAGGGGTCCGACGGCAAGGTCTACATCGCGGCAGATTCCTTCGACCGCAGCCGAGGCGTCACCATGTACCGCGCAGATCCTGACAAAGTGTGGGACCGCGGCAGTTGGCAACCTTGGACTGGCAAAGATTGGGGAACTCCGGTGGACCGTCCTGTACAAGTAACTAACGATCGCTACGGTGAGCTCAGCTTTCGCGAGATCGGCGGCAAACCTGTCCTGTCTGGTTTCAATGTGGATGCGCATGGTGGAAGTGTTGAGGTACGTATCGGTTCGAGCCCGACTGGTATCTTCAGTCCAGACGTAAACCCGACCATGGTTGTCCAAAACGGCGACAGGACCGCTGCAAACTACATGCACCAGCCGTACGGGGGATATATATTGCCTGGCTCGACGCTTGATAACCTCAGGATGTTTGTCAGTGAATGGAACACATCCAAGGGACCCGATCACCAGCCGGTCGGTGCTCCATACGATACCCGCGAATTCCAATTGAATCTCCACCAGTGATCCATAACTTCCTTCGTTGCGGACTTCGATAGGATGAAGACGGTGCTATTAAATCTGTTCCGGGTCACCGGTTTAGCGGGCGCCACTTTATTAGCAGCTTGCGCGGCGCATGCCGACGGACCCAAGTTTCCCGACCTGAGTAAATATGCTGTCGCAGCACCCGCCGACTACACGATCGACGTTCCTAATCCAGGACGGCCACCGCTAGCCACAGTTTACTTCCTCACACCTGACGGTATAGTTTGCAATTTTTTGCCCGACCAAGCGCAGTGCAGTGGAAATAATTTCCCGGCGATACCTCCCGCCACCGGCAACACCAATGCCAGTCGCGCTGCGGTGAATTGGATAGGAACTACGACAGGGTTGAAGCAAACCAACGAGGGGGAGCCGTCTCGTGTGATCGATGACCAACCCATCAAAACGCTTCCTCCGTTTCATTCCCTTTCCGTGAATGGGTTCACGTGCGGAGTCGACAACTCCGGAATGACCGCCTGCAAGGACCCGCAAGGCCGTGGGTTTGTGCTGTCGCCGCACGGCTCGGGTTGGCTGCCCCATGTGTAGACGCCGCCTAAGCGGCATCTCACTGGATACATCGCAATGCGGCACGACGATCCTTCGAAGCATTAGACAGCATCCCGTTACCGTCACCAACCGAGATTGAATAGCAAGGACCTAGGAGGCCGCGAAGTCTCCCACCGCAGTCATCTTGTTGCCGTCAGAGGCGGTGGCGAATCCGGCCGCGGTGAAAGCACAGTTGACGATGATCCCCCGGTGTGGAGGACTCTGCATCCACGAGTCGACGGCCTGGGCGGGAGTCCCGGCCGATCCGGTGCCCCAAAATACGATCTCGCCGGTGGCAGGGGCCCTGGTGTAGCCGGCATCAGCGATACGCGTCCGCGGCGATGAGCCGTCGGAACCGATATGGCCGCTTAAACCGGTGCGCAGCATGTCTTCGGCGTGCCGCTGCGCTGCCGCCCTCAACCGGGGATCATCTGCGAGTGGCCCACACGGCTGACGAAGCCCGTTGACGCCGCTATACAGCACCGCACCGGAATCGTCTGCGCGCGCGACGAATTCACCAACCGTGCCCGGCATCGTAGTGAGGACGCAACAGCAGGAGAGGATGGCGACGATCTCTACTTTCTTCGTCATGTGGCCTCTTGCCGCGCGCATCGAATTTGTCCGTGAATAAATGCTAGCCACCATCGACCGAGATTGGCCGAAAATCGTCTTTGCTAAACCGACACGCGGGATCCGCGTGAGAACGCAGGGGCGGCCCCCACCCGCGATAGCAGGTGAAGGTGTTGGCGGTGGCGGAGGGATTTGAACCCTCGGACGGTGTTAGCCGTCACACGCTTTCGAGGCGTGCTCCTTAGGCCGCTCGGACACGCCACCGCCGAGCAGCTTACCGAACCCTGAGCCCCTCACCCCAATCGCTGGCGGGCGAAGAAGGCCTCCAGCGGTGCGGCGCACTCTTCGGCGAGCACGCCGCCGCGCACTTCCGGGCGATGGTTGAGCCGCCGGTCGCGGACCACGTCCCACAGCGATCCCACCGCTCCCGTCTTCGGTTCCCACGCGCCGAACACCAGCCGGCCGACGCGGGCCAGGACCAGCGCGCCGGCACACATGGTGCACGGTTCGACGGTGACCGCCAGCGTGGCGCCCTCCAGGCGCCATCCGTCGCCGAGCACGCCCGCCGCGGCCCGCAGCGCCAGGATCTCGGCGTGCGCAGTGGGATCGCCCAGGGCTTCGCGGGCATTGACCGCACGGGCGAGCTCAGTTCCGTCGGCCGCGACGACGACCGCGCCGATGGGCACGTCGCGGGGACCCGCCGTCGCGGCGACCGACAACGCGGTACGGATCAGATCTTCGTCAGCGATCACCGACCGGCCAGCGCTTGCGATCACCGACCGATGCGGTCGATCACCGCCGACAGCTGGTCGGCGAAGCCCATCTCCCGGGCGATGCGGCCGAGCTGCTCGTCCGCGTACAGGTCGGCCTCGTCGAGGATGACGCCCAGCACCGCCTCGGGCAGCCCGATATCGGAGAGCAATCCCAGGTCACCCTCTTCGAACGGGTCGGAATCCTCCAGGTCCTCGGGGTCGATGTCGGCGTCCAGCTTGTCCAGCACTTCGGCGGCGATGTCGTAGTCCAACGCGGCGGTGGCGTCCGAGAGCAGGAGCCGGGTCCCCGACGGCGCGGGGCGCACGATCACGAAAAACTCGTCATCGACGTCGAGCAGCCCGAACACGGCGCCGGCGCTGCGCAATTCCCGCAGCTCCGTCTCGGCGGCCTTGAGGCTCAGCAGCGATTTGCGGGCCATCGGGGAACACCGCCACTGGCCCTCTTCGCGCACGACAGCTACGCCGAAACCGTCCGGCGTATCGGCGGACAGGCCTTGGGCTGGGGCCCGTTGTGCTCCCATGGCCGCTTACGGTAGTCGCAGACCAGGCCCCCTGACCAGATGGAGCGAAACCGCGGCGACATCTTGACGCACCGCCGCCGCCAGATTGTGCCAACCTTAGGTCTGTGGCTAGCCCTGTTTCTCAAACCCCGGTGTGCGTGCTCGGGCTGGGGCTGATCGGGGGTTCGATAATGCGGGCCGCCACGGCGGCAGGCCGCGAAGTGTTCGGCTACAACCGGTCGGTGGAGGGCGCAAAAGAAGCCGCCGCCGACGGCTTCGACGCGACCACCGACCTGACGGCGACGCTCACCCGCGCCGCCGACACCGGCGCGCTGATCGTCCTGGCCGTCCCCATGCCGGCGCTGGCCGGCATGCTCGCCCACATCGCCGAACTGGCCCCGGCCTGCCCGTTGACCGACGTCACCAGCGTCAAACGGGCCGTGCTCGACGAGGTTGTCGCGGCCGGCCTGCAGGAACGATTCGTCGGCGGTCACCCGATGGCGGGCACCGCCCATTCGGGCTGGGCCGCCGGCCACCCGGGCCTGTTCACCAGGGCGCCGTGGGTGATCAGCGTGGACGATCACGTCGACCCGGTGGTGTGGTCGATGGTCATGACGCTGGCCCTGGACTGCGGCGCGGTGCTGGTCCCGGCCAAGTCCGACGATCACGACGCGGCGGCGGCCGCGATCTCGCACCTGCCGCACCTGCTCGCCGAGGCGCTGGCGGTCATCGCCGGGGACGTCCCGCTGGCGTTCGCGCTGGCCGCCGGATCGTTCCGCGACGGGACGCGGGTGGCCGGCACCGCCCCGGACCTGGTGCGGGCGATGTGTGAGGGCAACTCCGACCAGCTGGTGCCGGCCGTCGACCGGATGATCGAGTTGCTGAGCCGGGCCCGCGAGTCGCTGGTCGCGAACAACTCGGTGGCCGAGCTCGTCGAGGCCGGCCACGCCGCCCGCACCCGCTACGACAGCTTTCCGCGTTCCGACGTCTTCCACGTCATCATCGGCGGTGAGAACTGGCGCGAGGAGTTGGCCGCCGCGGGTCGGGCGGGCCGCGTGATCAGATCCGCTCTGCCAAGCCTGGATAGTCGACGATGAAGCCCTCGTCGTCGACGCTCACGACGGTGTCGGCGACCGGGGAGTGCAGCTTGATGCCGTCGTGGCCGCCCGTGCTGGTGTAGCTCACGAGGTCCGCGGTGATCGCCATGTCGGGCAGGTTGATGTAGACCACCGGCAGTGTGACCGAGTCCGGTCGCTCGTGCAGGCCGAGCCGCCGAATGGGCAACGCGTTGAAGAACGGGCTGAAGACCACATCGCAGTCGAGCGCGCTGTTGTACGACGCTCGGCGCTCGCCCTGATGGTCGGTGACCAGCCACATGTTCTCTTCGTCACGGGCGATGGACAGCACGCGCTCCCGTTCGGCGAGGGTGACCGTCATCCCAAGCCGCTTGGTGGCGCCGGTCTCATCGGTTTGCAGGTCGTAGTACGCACCGAATGCCGGGTTGGTGGCGGTGGCGGCAGCGACGATCCGGCCGTTCGCCTTGATCCTCTTGCCGGACACCTGGATTCGTACCGATTCCATCCGGGAGACGTCCTGGGCGCGCCAGGTCAACATTGCCTGCCACACGCGCCGAGGATCAGAGGGGTCTGCGTTCACTCACCTACCGTAAGACGTGCGGGCGAACCGCGGCAGGCCTGTCGAGTAAGTGTGGCGAAGTCGTCCGGTGCCCGGCACCGACGCCCACACCACCAATGCGAGCAGCCCGTCCAGCGCCAGCGCCAACGCGGCCACCATCAAGGCACCGACCAGGGCAAGGTGGAACTCTCGCTCCTTGATTCCGTCGATCAGGTATCGGCCCAGCCCGCCGAGGCTGGCATAGGCCGCAACCGTGGCGGTGGCGACCACCTGAAGCGTCGCGCTGCGCAACCCGCCCAGGATCAACGGCAGCGCGTTGCGCGCCTCCACCCACAGCACCTGCGCCTCGGTCATGCCCATCGCCCTGGCCGCGTCGACCACGGTCGGCTCCACGTTGGCGATTCCCGCGTAGGTGCCGGCCAGCAGCGCCGGGACGCCCAGCAGCATCAGGGCGACCAGCGGCGGCCCCATCCCCAACCCGAACAGCAACGTCCCGAGCAACAGCACGCCCAGCGTCGGCAGCGCGCGCAACCCGTTGACCATGCCGACCACCAGCACCGTGCCGCGGCCGGTGTGCCCGATGATGAGACCGGCCGGGACGGCGATCAGGGCCGAGGCGCCCACCGCGACCGCCGTGTACTCGAGATGCTCCAGGACGCGCGCCGCGAGCCCGACCGGGCCGGTCCAGTTGCCGGCGGTCATTAGGTAGGAGATGGCGCCCTGCACGAAGTTCATCGCGCGCCACCCACTATCGGGGCCACCACCGACCGTCGACGCGGCGAGCGCCCGGCGCGCTCCCACGGCGTGGCCAGGCGGCCGGCCACCACGATCAACGCGTCGATGACGACGGCCAGCACGAAGAGCGCGATGATGCCGGCAAGGATCTGATCGCTCTTGTTCGTCTGGTACCCCTCGGTGAACCAGGTGCCCAGGCCGCCGATGCCGATCACCGAACCCACCGAGACCATCGCGATATTGGTGACGACCACCACGCGCAACCCGGCGACCAGGACCGGAACAGAAAGCGGCAGTTCGACTTTCAGCATGCGGGTGATCGGCGGGTAACCGACGGCGGTGGCGGCGTCGCGCACCTGGGCCGGCACCGCGTCCAGCGCCTCGAGCACCGCCCGCACCAGCAGGGCCGCGGTGTAGGCCGTCAGCGCGACCATGACGTTCGCCTCATCGAGGATGCGGGTCCCGATGACCATCGGCAAGACCACGAACAGCGCCAGCGACGGAATGGTGAACACGACACTCGCGGTCGCCGTCGTCAGCCGGCGGGCAACCGGTACGCGTTGCACCGCCGCGCCCAGCGGGACGGCGAGGGCCAACCCGATCAGCACCGGCACCAACGCCAACCGCAAATGGACGATGGTCAGCGCCCAGGCGTCGTCGAGGTGGGTGAGCAGGTAGTGCATATCTGTTCCCCCGGTCACGTCTTTTTTCGGGTTTCCGCCGCGGCCAGCACGTCGTCGGCCAGCACACCGCCGATGACTTTGCCGCCTTCGTCGACCGCGAGGCCCACGCCCGACGGCGACGACAGCGCCGCGTCCAGCGCGTGGCTGAGGTTCCCGCGGGGACGGAACAACGAGCCGACGCCACTCATGCTGTCCGACAACGACGCACCCGCGCGATGCCGGCGCAGGCCTTCGGAATCGATCCAACCCATCGGCGCGCCCGCGCCATCCACCACCACCGCCCAGCCGTCCGCGAGGGCGGTGTCGGCGAGGTCGTGCGCCGGGATGCGTTGCACATCATGTACCGGCAAGCCGGCCGCGTCGATGAGTTGCAACCATCGATATCCGCGGCCGAGACCGATGAACCTCGAGACGAAATCGTTGGCAGGGCGCGACAGCAACCGCGTGGGTTCGTCGTACTGCTGCAACGTGCCGGCCCGAAAGACCGCGACTTTGTCCGCGAGCTTGAGCGCCTCGTCGATGTCGTGGGTGACGAACACGATGGTCTTGTGCAATTCGCTTTGCAGACGCAGGATCTCGTTCTGCAGGTCAAGCCGGACCACTGGGTCGACGGCCGAGAAGGGCTCGTCCATCAACAACACGGGGGGATCGGCGGCCAGCGCACGCGCCACGCCGACGCGTTGTTGCTCACCACCGGACAACTGCGCCGGGTAGCGGGTGGCCAGCTTCGTGTCCAGCCCGACGCGTTCGAGCACCTCGTAGGCGGCGGCCCGAGCCGCCCGGCGGGACTGCCCCTTCAGCACCGGAACCGTTGCGACGTTGTCGATCACCCGCAGGTGCGGCATCAGCCCGGCATGCTGGATGACATAGCCGATCCCGAGGCGCAGCCGCACCGGGTCCAGGCTGGACACGTCCACACCGTCGACGGTGATGGTGCCGGACGTGGGCTCGATCATGCGGTTGACCATGCGCAGCGCCGTGGTCTTGCCGCTGCCCGACGAACCGACGAAGACGGTCAACTTCCCGTTCGGGATCACCAGGCTCAACCGGTCCACCGCGGTGGTCCCGTCGGCGAAGGACTTGCTGACTTTGTCGAAGACGATCATGGGCCGACCGGATGATCGAAGCCGTTGTTCCGCAACCAGTCCCGGGCGGCCTGGTCGGGATCGACACCGGAGTTTCCCGCCACCGCGGCGTTGAGCCCGGCCACGCCGGGAGTGGTCAGCTTCGCCGACACGGCGTCCAGCACCTCCTTGAGCCGGTCCGACTTCTTCTGCGAATTGACCAGCGGCACAATGTTGCCGGCCAGGAAGTTGTGCTCCGGGTCTTCGAGCACCACCAAATGGTTCTGCGGGATTGCGGGCGAGGTGGTGAAAACGTTGGCGGCGTTGACCCTCCCCTCCACCAGGGCGCGCACCGTCACCGCGCCGCCGCCGTCGTTGATGGCGACGAAGTTGCCCGGCCTGATGTCGAGTCCGTACTTCTGCCGCAACCCGGGCAGGCCGGAGGGCCGGTTCGCGAAGGCCGACGGCGCCCCGAACCTCACGTCCGCCGAATGCGCCGCCAGGTCCGCGATTGTCGTCAGATTCCACGAATTAGCGGTCCCGCCTGTCACCGTCACGGTGTCGGTGTCGGTGGCCGGCGAGGGCGTCAGGACCGCCAGGTCGCCGGGCAGCCTGCGGTCGAGCTCCAATTCGACGGCGTCGAGCATGGTCGCCGTCGACTCGGGCGCGAAATAGAGCAGCAGGTTGCCGATGTACTCCGGCACCAGATCGATGGAATGGTCCTTCAGCGCCGGGATATAGGTCTCCCGACTGCCGATCCCCATCCGTCTGCCGACCTCGAATCCGTTGGCCTGCAACGCTTGTGCATATATCTCGGCGATGATCTGCGATTCCGGGAAGTCGCCGGACCCCACGACGATGGATTTGGGGCTGCGGACCTGGGCACCCAGCGGGTCCGAACTGCTGCACGCCGCGAGAACGCAGATCGCCGTGAGCCACACGGCCGCTTGGATGATCGCGCGGCGCGCGCGCGACGGCATCCCCATACCGCCGACACTAACCTCAGAGTCGCCCGCGCGCCGGGACATCATCCAAGCGGCCGTGTGGCTCACGGCGATCTGCGTTGTCGCGGGGTGCAGCAGTTAGGACCCGCTGGGTGGCCAGGTCCGCCCCCCCAAAAACAACGTCGTGGGGGGGGGGTAAAA
>NZ_LZII01000022.1:0-1909 GCF_001667425.1 Mycobacterium sp. 852002-51613_SCH5001154
CGGCCACCTCACGCACCCGCTGCTGCAACTGCGCGGGCCACTCCACGGCCACCCGCGCCCCCCGATAATCAGCCACCGCCGGATATCCGCGATCCGTCGGCAACTCCAACCGCTCAGGCATCCCCGCCAACGCGTCCATCCAATAGGCCAACTGCGCGGCGATCGCACTATGCGGATCATCCAGATCACCAAACTGCGCCCGCTGCCACAAGGTGTAATCCACATACTGGACGGGTAATTCGGCCCAGCCGGGCGCTTCACCCGCACACCGACTGGCATACGCCACCCCCAGATCACGCACCAACGGCGTAATCGACCACCCGTCAGCGGCAATATGGTGAGCCACCGCCACGAGCACATGCTCACCCTCACCCAACCGGAAAAGCGTCGCCCGCAACGGAACCTCAGCAGCCAGATCAAACGAGTAACGCGCCGCCGCCTCGATGGCATCAGCGAGCCGGCTCGCCGGCCAGCCGTCGGTGTGCACTACGTCCCAACCGACGCCGGCCTGCGTGGACGGCAGCACGACCTGTTGCGGGTTGCCCTCCGGCGCAGCGAAGACGGTGCGCAGGCTCTCGTGGCGGGCCACCACGTCGGCCAAGGCGGCGCGCAACGCGTCGATGTTCAGCCGGCCGACCAGCCGCAGGGCAGCGGCCATGTTGTAGACCGGTGACGGCCCGTGCAATTGGTCCAGGAACCACAACCGGCTCTGGGCGAACGAAAGCGGCACCGTCGCAGGCCGTTCGGCGGCGACCAACGGCATCAGGCCGCCCCCGCTGCTGCCGGTTCGGGGCGCCAACTGCGCCACCGTGGGTGCCTCGAACAGCGCCCGCACCGTCAGTGCGGTATCCAGCCCACTGTTGATGGCCGCGATCACCCGCATCGCCGAGAGCGAGTCGCCGCCGAGGTCGAAGAACGACTGGTCGATTCCGACCCGCTCGAGGCCCAGGACTTGGGCGTAGATGCCGGCGAGGATTTCCTCGATCGCGCTGCCCGGGGCGCGGTAGTGATCGGTGTCGGTGTATTCGGGTGGGGGTAGGGCGCGGGTGTCGAGTTTGCCGTTGATGGTGGTGGGCAGGGCGGGCAGTGCGACGATGGCGGCCGGGATCATGTAGTCGGGTAGGCGTTGGGCGAGGTGGGTGCGCAGCGCGGTGGGCTCGGCGGTGCCGGTGATGTAGCCGATGAGGCGTTTGTCACCGGGGCGGTCCTCGCGCACGATGACGACCGCGTCGGCGACCCCGTCCAGGGCGGCCAGGGCGGTACGGATTTCGCCGATCTCGATGCGGTAGCCGCGGATCTTGACCTGCTCATCGGCGCGCCCGACATAGCGCAGCTGCCCATCAGCACCCCAGCACACCAGATCCCCGCTGCGATACATCCGCGCACCCGCCGGCCCGAACGGACACGCCACGAACCGCGTCGCGCTCAACCCCGCCCGGCGCACATACCCATAACCGACCCCGCGCCCGGCCACATACAACTCCCCGACCACCCCGACCGGCACCGGGCGCAACCAGCCATCCAGGACGAACAACGCCGCACCGGGGACCGCCGCCCCGATCGGCGGCGCCCCGGACTTGGCCGCCAACGGGGTACTGGCCGTGGCGAAGATCGTGGTCTCGGTCGGGCCGTAGACGTTGATCATCGTCCGCCCCGGCGCCCAGCGGTCCACCACCTCGGGCCCCACCGGTTCGGCCCCGATCACCAGCGCCGTGCCCTCCAAACCCTGCGGGGACAGCATCCGCACCGCCGCCGGGGTCTGACTCAACACGGTCACCTGCTCGGCGACCAGCAGGGCGTGTAAGTCCTTCGGGGAGCGGGCCACCGCATCGGGGACCACCACCAGTCGCCCGCCGTGCAGCAGCGCCCCCCAGATCTCCCACACCGAGAAATCAAACGCATACGAATG
>NZ_LZII01000023.1:0-20704 GCF_001667425.1 Mycobacterium sp. 852002-51613_SCH5001154
CCAGACCACCCCGACAACACCAACTCACGCTCACCGCGATCCAGCAACGCCACCTCACCCACCACCACCGACGAATCGGCCACCAAAAGGCGGTCAAGAAGCGATTCGAGACGGGCGATGTGCCTGGCCATCTCGTCGGCGTTGTAACGGTCGGGGTTCCACGCGAACTGGATTCGGGGCCTACCGTCGACCGTTCTCGGATAGATGTTGAACGCAACGTCTTGCACGGGGAAATTGAAGACCTCGTAAGTCACTTCCGAAGGTCCGAAACGAAATGGCTCGGCGAAGGCCATCACGTTGATCACCGGCCCGAACTCGACGTTCATGTCAAGGCGGGCAGCATCGACAATCAAATCTGGCCAGCGCCGGAACTGTTGATGCCGCAGCGCCCCAATCAAATTCGTGCCGACCCGATCGGTCAATGCACCGATGCTCTCGCCGTCATCGACGCAGACGGGCAGTGGCAAGAGGTTCGACACCATACCCGCACATCTCTTCAGCGCGGCGGTCGTGCGGGCCGAAACCGCAAGCGACATGGAGACGTTCTGACGCCCCGTCGTTTTTGCGATGAAAGCCGCCAATGTGGCGACAGCCCTTGGGACATCGAATCGGTCCTGCTTGTCTTCCGACACGCTGCGCTTGCAGACCAGCTCATGCACTATCGGGTGGCGTGGCGCGATCGACCTTCGCGCACCCGCCAGGTCGGTGACGTCCAGTGGTCCGCGCACCACCGTTTTCCAGTACTCAGCATCGGCAGCACAGCGCGACGACTCCTGATACTTCAGATCCGCCGTGCGAATAAGCGCAAACTCGGAGAAGTCGACGACTTCGACGGTGTCGGGAACGGACCCTGAATAGACGGCAGCGATGTGCCGCATGAAATTATTTGCCCCATACCCGTCAAAGAGGACGTGGTGCCCCCGCAAATAGAAGTACGACAGATTGTCGGTGATCCGCAGTAAAGCCAAGTCGCACAGCCGGTCGCGAAGCGGGTCAAACGGCTGGCGGTAGTCGTTGTTCATCCAGCTGATCGCGGCGGCCGCCGGGTCACTCTCGACGCGCAGATCGATGCAGCGCAGTGTCTGCGGAATCGAGCGGTCGACGACGAAGACCGGTTCGCCGTCATTGAGAGATGGGCGGGCGCAGGGTGTGCCGAACCGCCGTGCTGCGGCTTGGCAAGCGGCGGTGAGCCTCTCGATGTCGACATCGTGATCGATCGCGACGTAACCGCCGAAGTTGTAAGAAACGTCGGGCTGAAGTAGTTGAGCGGTCCAGATCGCCCGCTGAGCGGCCGTCAAAGGTCCCAGGACGTCGGCTTGCGTACCGTAATTGAGCATAATGACGACGAACTTCCTATCTAGGCCGATGTGGGCATCGGACGTGCGGTGACGCCGGCATGGGAGGCCATGTCGTCGAGGGCTGGAACGACATCGGTTGTGGTCTCCTTTGTACGTCTTGGCAAACAACGGTTTTAACTTTTGATGGCCCGAAAAATGTGGCAAGGGGCGGCATTTCGTCAGCGGAGCATTCGAGGCTGACGACCGACGGACCATCGAGCCGCAGCGCCCGGCGAATCGCCGCGCTGAAGTCGTCGGCGTCCGTCACATCGACCGCTGGAAGCCCGGGGAACATAGCCGCGAGGCCGGCCCCGAGCTGACTCGCCGTGAACCGGTTATCACTGCGGCCATTGCGGTGAAACTGCCCTTCGCTGGTCACAGACATCGCGTGGGCGTTGTTATTGAACAAGACGAATGTCACCGGTAGCCGGTACTGTATTGCGGTGTGCACCTCCATGCCGTGCATGAAGAAGGCACCGTCGCCCGCGATCACCACGACACGCCCTTGCCGTGTCTCATCTTTGCCGCGGGCGAACGCCATCCCGATACCTGCGCCGAAGCTGTATCCCATGCCGCCCATGCCGAGCGCGACCGTGAACCTGCCCGTGCGTCGCACAGGTAGGTAATGGACCGCCGCGGCGCCGGCATTGCCGGCGTCAACGACAATGTCGACGTCACCAGGTAGCAGGCGATCGAGGACGTTCATGGCGTCCCGGTAGCGGATCCCCGGACCGTCGAATGGTGGCGGAGTCAGTTCCGTGCGCCATATCGCGTCTGGCACCCTAACCCCTCTTGGCCGCCCCCGACCGGTGAGTGCACTCGTCAGCATTCGCAAAGATGTACGTAGGTCGTCGCTGTCGACGTGCGGGCACGGGATGTACGGTGGCTCAGACCCAATCGAGACCGTCTGTGCGGTGGCCAGCGCATCGTCAAGGCCGGCGCGCGCGATCACCGGCAGCCGAGTCCCGACTACCAGGCACAGGGCGCTCCCGGCCACTGCTTCCGCCACACCGGGGTGGCCCATGACCCCGGTCACCCCAAGCGCCGACGAGGAACCGAAGCCGGGTGTGCCGGCGGCGTCTTTGGCATGAGGAACACACGCCACCCGCGCGCGAAGCACCGCGCGCAGTACCGCCAGCTCGGCTCGTGCATCGTCACGGACTACCTGCTCACCCGCGATGATGGTGATCGGCCCGTTCGCCCCCCGCAGCGCTTGAACGATCGGCTGCGGGTCACCGATAGCAGGGACCCGCTCGGCCGCATATCCATTCACGTGACCGTTGGACGGGGCGGACGCCTTCTGAATGTCTTTGGGTAGCAGCAATACCGCGGGGCCACCTGTGCTCGCCGCCGCCACGGCAGTCGGCAGAGCGTGGGCGATTTCGGCGGGGTCCAGCACCCGTCGGCAGAATATCGACACCTCGGAAAACAGCGCCTCGGCGTTCAGCGAGCCGTTGCGGCCGCTGGTGTCCTCGAAGCCGCCATGGCCGTCCGTCGCGGTCGACGGCTGACCCACCAATGCCAGTACCGGAACCCGGCTGGCAAACGATTCTCCGAGGCCGGGAATCAGATTCAGTGCACCCCCTCCGGATGTCGCTGCCATCACACCCAGAGCGCCACCGCTGCGGCTGTATCCGTCGGCCATTGCGGCTGCCGAGAACTCATGCTTGGCCAACACGGCGCTGATGTCCGAGCGCAAGCCGGCCGCGTCGTAAAGGTCCTCGATGTTGCAGCCGTCGACGCCGAAGATGTGGTCGACTCCGATTGCCGCGAGGTACCCGACGATGTGGTCGGCCACTCGTTGCCTCTGAGACATGATTTCAACCTCTGGAAACGTCGTAGGGGATCGCATACTCGAACCGGTCACCTGTTCGCATCTGGTCGTGGGCGAAACTGCTGCGGAGCCGGCGAGCTCATAAGACAAGCCATCCGGGCTGAGATCACCGAAGCGCGATCCACTGCACCGGACCGTCCGGCCGATCGTCCCACCGTGGAGTGGGTCGGCCGAGACGTGCTCTGTCGCGTCAGACGCACGGAATCGACTCGCGGGCGAAAGGCTTCGGATCGCGAGAAACCCCAAAAGCATTCTTGTGTAATGCGTTTAGCGTGTTCCGCGCGGTCCAAGTCGTAATTCACAACCACGAGGGGCCAACCGGGCATACCCGCTAGGCAGGATGTCATGGGCGGGAGTTTATGGTTCCTCGAGCGAACGTCATGAACCGATTGATCCGACTCAGGTGGTGCTCGCGCAGAGATCGAGTAGTGGCCGAGCCGGTAGTGCGTGTGAGGGCTCAGTCGCCGTGTCCTTGACCGTAAGTGTCACCAGGCGCTCGGGCGATCACCGATCATCGGAAGGATGCCCGAAGGGGCGCTGGACTCGTAGCTCGCACCGAAATCCCTGCTAAGGGTGTGCAGGGGCATCGTTCGGGTCTCGATTGACGAGGTCCGCTTATTGACTTCTGGGCGAACCACGCGGCAGCCGCGCGCTGATTATTGGGATGAGGCCCAAACGTCGGTGAATAGTGTTGGGTCAAGACGCATCTTGGATCGTCAGGTGTGGGTTCCTCCGCCGGTGCGCATGGAGATGACCACCGGTCGGCGATCTCGCGACCACGACGGGTGAAGGCGAGTACCCGGTTCTCCGCCACGTGCATCCCGCTCCGTCTCGCACGAACACCGCAAGATCGGATTCGTAGGCTTTCTCCGCACGCCGCAACGCGTAGCGACCACCCGGCTGACGGAGTCCTGGGGACCAGGGCGATGGAACGCTGGGGGCGGTGTCGAATCAACTACGATCTGCGCAGCCGGACGGCAGGCCACCGCGGGTGACCTGCCGAACCCGAGCCGCGGCACGGGACCTTTAACCCGAGGTCGTACAACGAGAGATCGGCGCCGAGCCAGGCTGGAAGCCAGGGGCTGTTGCCGCACAGTCGATCAGCCACTCTCGCAATTCGACGGCCTGACCAAAGGTTGCCTTCATGGCATCGCGTCCAGACGGTCGAATTCAGCCCGTTGGTAGAGCTTGGCGCAGGCGGTGCGCCGAACTTTGCCGCTGGTCGTAGTTGGAATGGAACCGGGTGTCACAAAGACGATGTCGGCGGCCCGCAGGCGGTGCGCGTTCGATATCGCTGAAATGACTTGGCACTTCAGCGAGCTGAGCTCCTGCATCTGGTCGTCGAGCGTGTCCCGCATTCTCACCTCGGCAACAGCGACCAGCCGCTCCGTTCCGTCAGCCGGCACAGCGATAGCTGCGACACGTCCCTTCGTTACCTGTTGAATGGTGGCTTCGATGTCATCCGGGTAGTGGTTGGTCCCGTGGATGATCAACAGATCCTTGATCCGGCCGATGATGAACAGCTCGCCATCCGAGATGACCCCTAAATCCCCGGTTCTCAACCAAGGGGCTTTCGGGGTATCGGGCCCCGGGCTGACCAGACTCGCGCTGAAGGTGCCCAGGGTTTCATCGGGCTTCTGCCAATATCCGTTTGCGACGTTGTCGCCGTGAACCCAGATTTCGCCGACCTTTCCGGCCGGATTCTCGGTTCCGCCTTCCGGGTCGACGATCCGCAGAACGGTCGAGCGGCAAGTACCGTGACCGATCAGGTGTACACCGCGGCCGGCGGTGTCACAAGCCTTGGCGTAGCCGCGGGACAGTTTTTCGTTGTCGAATCGGACGGTTTTCACCGGGCGCCCTGCGTCGGCACTGGCCACGTACACCGTTGCCTCCGCGAGCCCGTACGACGGCCGTATCGCCGTGTCTTTGAGACCGAACCGGGCAAAGCGGTGCATGAACCGCTCGACGGTGGCGACGTGAACCCGTTCTGCGCCGCTGGCGATCCCGAGCACGTTGCCGAGGTCATGGCCGGCCATCTCCTCGTCCGATATTCGCCACACTGCCAAATCGAAAGCGAAATTTGGCGCGGCGGAGAGCGTCGGGTGATCGGCGGCGAGCATTTGCATCCAACGAACCGGTCTGCGCAGGAAGGAAAATGGGCTCATCAATACCGCGCTGTGCCCGGTCACCAGGGACCCGCATACCCCCAGCAGCAGCCCCATGTCGTGGTAGAACGGCAACCAGGAAACCAGCCTCATCCCGGCCGCTCCCGTTTCCCCGATCAAGTCGGCGAATGCCTGCTGGACATTTGTGACAACGTTCTTGTGCGTCACGACGACACCGGCGGGCGCGCGGGTAGAGCCCGATGTGTACTGCAGATACGCGGGCCGCGAGGGCGGGCAGTGCACGGGCTGGGGCCGCCGAGGGACATCTAGATCCAGCGAATCAACCTCAATCAATAACGGGGCCGTCCCGCCGTTGAAGCTCTCCGCATACTTTGTTACTTCAGAAACGGCGCAAGACGTGGTGAGAATCGCCGAAGGCGCGCAGTCGCGCAACACGGCGGACACACGCTCGTCGTGGAGACCTACTTGCGGGATCGGCAACGGAACCGCGATCGCTCCGGCTTGGACTGCACCCAGGAAAGCAACGATGTATTCGAGCCCCTGGGGGGCCAGTATTGCGACCCGACTCCCATTCGAACCGCACATCGACAACTCGTCAGCAACGACCTGCGCTCGTTGCTGGACTTGCCGCCAGCTGAGTGTTTCGGCGATCCCCCTCGGGTCGACGTCGTATTCGATGAACGTATAAGCGGCCGCATCAGGCTGCCGGCTCGCTCGCTCCTGGAGCAAAGCGGTGAGCGAGGGCCCAGTCACGGTGAGCTCCTCAGTCGCTCAAGGTAGTTCTGCACCATCAGGTTTGGGGTTTCCAGTGCTGGCAGGGGCCCGCGTCTGGGCGGCTGACCGGAGTCGGGCGCGATAGCCGTCAAACGGCGCCAAGCGCCGCCCGTCGCGAACCAGCAAGAGGGCAGGGTGCCTCCTGCGACCCAAACACACCTCGTCCAAACCGCTTCGGCGGATCCGAGTGGTTTCGGATCGTGATCCAGGGTCTTGCGGGACCAACCGGCCTTGCCCTCCCGACTGAATGTCATGCGCGGGAGCGTATGGTCCCCCGACCTGACATGGTGGCCGGATTGACGTGAGTTGAGTGGTGAACGCGCCTACTTAGAGTAGTGCGGCAGACATCCACCGCGTTGAGGTCGCGCCCGCAAGTTCGGCGCGAACCCCTCGTTCGCGGTAATCGGTCACAGGACGATGTGACTTCGGTTTCGCACTGTGCGAGTGGCCTTTCCGCGCGGCGACGCGCCTTCGCGGGTCCTAGCCGGCCGCGTGGCGGTCATGCGGCTTGTCATTAAATGCCTCGTCACCTTGTCCCGGCGATGCGTGGAGGTCCGACTCATCCCGGTTTATCAGGTCAATGAGCTGATCACGATTGGTGATGCCGAGTTTGGCGAAGATACGGTACAGGTGTCCTTCCACCGTCCGCACCGAGATGAACAACCGGTCACCGATTTGGCGGTTGGACAAACCGGCGACGACGAGCATCGCGATCTGGCGCTCGCGACCGCTGAACGGTAGCGGCCGCGCCGCGGCCTCGAACGCCGGTGTGCGCAAACCGCATTGGCCCGCCAGCCGGTATGCCCAGATCGACGACTCGACTTCCTTGCCCCGGTCGTCGAGCCGAGCGTGTTCACCGGCCGCCTGGGCAGACGCGTCCGCGGCGAGGGCCAACGCGCCGAGTTCGACGAATCGCCGCGCGGCAGCGTCGAGTAGATCGCCGTCCTGGCGCGCCAGGGCGCGGGCATGGCCGGCGATCGCCTCCGCCAACGGCGTGTTCAAGATTGTGGCGAGTTTCTCCAACCGCGTGGCGTGCGACGAATCGCCGAAGCGCACCGCCGTATGACGTGCCTGCAACTCGATCGCATGCATTCCCCCGTTCTCCGCGATCTGCGCCGCTTGCACCGCGTGCGTTCGGGCGGCCGCCGTCTCGCCCACAGATGCGCGTTCCCAGGCCCGGGCGAGTTCGAGTTCGGGCAGAAACACCGCGACATGCGGTCCATAAGCTCTCTCCGCACTGGCCAACGCTGCGGCGGCCGCCGCACCGTCACTGTGAGCCCCTTCTGCCTGCGTCCACCAAGCCGCCACCAGCAGCAACAGCCCTGCTGGAAACTCGTGCGACAAAACCGATGTCGAGTCGTGTAGGACGGCGCGCGCGGCGGGAAGTGCGCCGCGGGCCAGGTGCACCAAGCCCAGCATCGCCTGCACCATGGCATCTGCCTCGGGCAAGCCGGCGGTCATGGCGGCGTAGCGCTGGCAGACACGTTCGGCTGCCGGATACTCACCAGCGGCCGTCAACGCCGCAACCTCAGCCAGCCCGCTGACGAATCGATATGGGCCCAGACGGCCGTGCGTCGTCGCCTCCCCCTGGTCAGCTATCTCCTGCACTTCGCGAGTCCGGCCAACCAGCGCCAACGCCCATGTCGTCGGCGTGATAGCCCATAGGACCGTCGAACTTGGCTGACCGATTGCGCACAGCGGCAACCCTCGCTCGATCGCCGTGGCGACGTCGCCGGTAAAGAACGCGAATGCCGACTCGATGGCTGTAACCAGACTCGCGCTTTCACCACACCTGGCGCGATGTTTCGCGTCGGCCAGTAATGCCCGTGCCTGCTCGATGTGCCCACAGTCGAAGAACAAGTTTGCAGCCCGCCGACACATCCACTGCACGATCAGCGACTCGTTGGCATCGTCAGGCTTGGCGTCGACAAGAACGATCTCGGCCTCGTCGGCGCGCCCCCGCCAACTTATCGCCTCCGCAAGCACCATTGCGGCTGGTAAGCCTGCGTCGCGGTCGACCGCGAATCTCGAAAGTTCTTCGGCCAGCGCGATGTCCGACATTGCCAGTGCGTCCGCCGCGGCCTCGATGACCACATTGAGGTCTGGGTCCAGATCGCTTCGCACCGTGAACTGCGCGAGCCGAATCTGGCCATGCATACTCGGCGATTGCGTGTTCCGCCCCTGCACCTCAAGACATTTGGCAAAAGCCTTAGCCAGGCGGCCGTTGAGGTGCCGTGACCGCACCACGCCGGCGTGCCGAAGCGCCACCTCACCGATGACCGGGTCGTTCAGATGAGCCAACGTGTGCGAACCATCGGCGAGCATTTGGATCAAGCCACCCTGCTCCAACCGCGCCACCGCGCCCGCATCACATACATTGCGCAGGATCTTCCACTCCAACACCTCGGCGATAGCCAAGACCTCAACGACCTCCAACTCCTCGGGAGTAAGAGACCACAGCCGAAAACCCAACAGCTCATAGAGTTCTCGATCCGCCTGCAGAGGCCCTCGCAGCTGCCAGCAGCCATCCGCACACACCACCGCCCCGCTTTCGCGGCTCGCACTAAGCAAACCCCGCAACAACACCAGGTTGCCCCCGCTGCGCTCGTAGAGCGCATCAATCAACCGCGCCTCGACCACACCACCAAGAACGGCAGTAGCCAACACGCCGGTCTGCTCGCGAGTGAACGGATCAACATGAACGGTCAGTAACAACCGCTCCTTGATCAACGCAGTGACCGCATCGAAAACCGGCTCACCCGATCGGATCGTCACGATCAATCGCGCACTGCGACTTGCCGCCAGTTGATTGACCAACGTCGCCGACAACGGATCAAGCAACTGCGCATCATCGACAACGACGACGAGATTCTCGTCCTGCTCCAACGTCTGATGCGCAGCCGCCAACATCAACGCCGGCTCATGAGCCACATCCAGAGTCACCGCGCGGGAAAACGCCCCCAACGGGACCGCCGAACCCGTCTGCGTGCCCAGCGCAAACCGCACCGTCCACCCCGCCGACTCGAGAGCCTTTGCCAGCATCCGAGCCAGAGTCGACTTGCCCACCCCGGACTCGCCCACCAACACGACCCCCTGCAAATCCCCATCCTCGACAGCCGCCAACGCACGACGAAACTCCGCATCCCGCGCCACTATCGACCACGTACAACGACCCTCCCGCCCCACCGGATGCCTACCTCCGTTGAGTTGCGTCAGGCCTCGACAACCGAACTTGTCTTGTCCGGTCACTCGCTGCCGCAACCCGATGCCGGCGTCCTGCGCCGATGGACAGCCGTATTTCCGCTGCCGCTGCGATGGGACCTTGACCGGTCTCCCGGACTAGGTCTGGCTGGCAAACCATCTCGTCATCACCGGTAGCTCTCCGATCCGGGTCGCCCTGTGCATAACCGCACCTCAATCGGGGCGGATCCCAACTCGGCCACCAGATCCGATGGGACAACCCGTGTGTCGAGCGGATGGTCCTCGGCGGGGCCCTGGCACCACGGACAGATCGTCATCGGCGCCCCCGAGCGGGTGCGGGTAGCGAACCACCACGGCAGCAGTTGCTTCTCCATGTCTGTGAGCTGCCGACGCGCTCTCACGCCCTCCCGAATCGCCGTCATGTGCCGAGCGTATGGCGCTGCTAAGGGGCGGCGGCCGATTTGACATACCGTCGGGTGGCGGGCAGGTCCAGATCGAGTAGGAGTCGCGCCTGCGTTGCGTGGAAGGGCTTACGGATCTGCGCGAGAAGGCCACTCAGTGAGTATTGGGTTCGCGAGTGGCGCTCAGCGGAGACTCAGGTTGCAGGACGAAATCCTAACAACGTCCCGCCGAACGGATCCCCGCTCAATAGGTTGATCAGCTGGTCGCGATGAGTGATGCCGAGTTTAGCGAAGAGGCGGTACAGGTGACCCTCTACCGTCCGCACGGAGACCACCAACTGGTCGGCAATCTGGCGATTGGACAAACCGGTGACGACCAGCATCGCAATCTGGCGCTCACGAGTGCTGAACAGTAACGGACGCGCCGCGGCCCTGACCGCCGGAGAATGAAGTCCGCAGCGTCCTGCCATAGCGCCGGTCTGGAGCAGCGACTCAAACTTCTTGCCACGCTCCCCCCGTCGCGCATATTCGCCGGCCGCCTGCGCCGAAGCATCGGCGGCTAGAGCTAATGCGCCCAGGTCGGCGAACCGACGTGCCGCGGCATCGACAGAACCGGCGTCGTGGTCGGCAAGGCCACGGGCATGGCTGGCCACCACGCCCGCCAACGGCGTGTTCAAGATTTTCGCGAGTTCTTCCAACCGCGTGGCGTGCGACGAATCGCCAAAGCGGACGGCCGTATGCCGCGCCCGCAACTCGACCGCGTGCATCCCCGCGCTTTGCGCAATCTGCGCCGCCTGCACCACATGTGCTTGAGCGACCATCATTTCACCGACCGATGCGCGTTCCCAGCCACGGGCAAGCTCGAGCTCGGGCAAGAAGACCGCGACATGGGGTCCATACGCTTTCTCCGCACTGTCCAACGCCGCGGCGGCCGCCCCGCTGTCTCCTAAGCCCGCGTCTGCGACCGTCTGCCAGGCGGCCACCAGCATCAACCAAGGCGCTGGAAACCTCCGTGAGAAAACGGATTTCGATTCTTCAAAGGCAGTGCGCGCAGCGGGCAACGCACCGCGGGCCAGGTGCACCAATCCCAGCATCGCGTGCACCATCGCGTCCGCCTCGGGCACACCCGCAGCCATGGCGGCGTAATGCTTCCAAATGCGTTCGGCCGCCTGACAGTCACCGGCGGCCGTCTCGGCCGTGACTTCGGCCAACCCGATGTTGAACCGTTGCAGTCCCAGGCCGCAGGACGCAGCGGCGCGCAACGCGGCATCTGCCATCACATGAACTTGGCTGAATCGCCCAACAGCCGCAAAGGCACCGCATGTCGGGACGGCCGCCCACACGGCCGCCATCGGCAACATTTCGGACTCACTAAAATCCGGGCCGATCTCTATCGTCGTCGCAACGTCGCCAGAATAGAAACCCATTGACATCTCTAGCGTGTTGACGAGTTGCACTGCGATCGCCGACGTGATGCGCTTTTTCACCTCACTGAGTACACGACAGGCGACTTCGGCGTCGCCGCAACCAAAGAACAGGTTCGCGCTGCGCAGACAGCCCCACCGCGCAAACAGCCATTCATCGGCGTCATCAGGCTCGGCGTCGACAAGCACGGCGTCGGCCTCGGCGTCGACGAGCACAATCTCGGCCTCGTCGGCGCGGCCCTGCCAACTCAGGGCCTCGCCGAGCAGCAAAGCGGCCGGCAAGCCACCGCCACGGTCGACCGCGAATCTCGAAAGTTCCTCGGCCAGCGCGATGTCCGACATTGCCAGTGCGTCCGCCGCGGCCTCGATGACCACATTGAGGTCTGGGTCCAGATCGCTTCGCACCGTGAACTGCGCGAGCCGAATCTGGCCATGCATACTCGGCGATTGCGTGTTCCGCCCCTGCACCTCAAGACATTTGGCAAAAGCCTTAGCCAGGCGGCCGTTGAGGTGCCGTGACCGCACCACGCCGGCGTGCCGAAGCGCCACCTCACCGATGACCGGGTCGTTCAGATGAGCCAACGTGTGCGAACCATCGGCGAGCATTTGGATCAAGCCACCCTGCTCCAACCGCGCCACCGCGCCCGCATCACATACATTGCGCAGGATCTTCCACTCCAACACCTCGGCGATAGCCAAGACCTCAACGACCTCCAACTCCTCGGGAGTAAGAGACCACAGCCGAAAACCCAACAGCTCATAGAGTTCTCGATCCGCCTGCAGAGGCCCTCGCAGCTGCCAGCAGCCATCCGCACACACCACCGCCCCGCTTTCGCGGCTCGCACTAAGCAAACCCCGCAACAACACCAGGTTGCCCCCGCTGCGCTCGTAGAGCGCATCAATCAACCGCGCCTCGACCACACCACCAAGAACGGCAGTAGCCAACACGCCGGTCTGCTCGCGAGTGAACGGATCAACATGAACGGTCAGTAACAACCGCTCCTTGATCAACGCAGTGACCGCATCGAAAACCGGCTCACCCGATCGGATCGTCACGATCAATCGCGCACTGCGACTTGCCGCCAGTTGATTGACCAACGTCGCCGACAACGGATCAAGCAACTGCGCATCATCGACAACGACGACGAGATTCTCGTCCTGCTCCAACGTCTGATGCGCAGCCGCCAACATCAACGCCGGCTCATGAGCCACATCCAGAGTCACCGCGCGGGAAAACGCCCCCAACGGGACCGCCGAACCCGTCTGCGTGCCCAGCGCAAACCGCACCGTCCACCCCGCCGACTCGAGAGCCTTTGCCAGCATCCGAGCCAGAGTCGACTTGCCCACCCCGGACTCGCCCACCAACACGACCCCCTGCAAATCCCCATCCTCGACAGCCGCCAACGCACGACGAAACTCCGCATCCCGCGCCACTATCGACCACGTACAACGACCCTCCCGCCCCACCGGATGCCTACCTGACTTCTCGCGGGGCGCACTGCGGCCCCGCGTTCCGGCTAAAGCAGTGGTCGAGGTCGACCGGACCGATTGGGTCCAACGTGCGATGGGGCTTTCCGCGGACACTGGCCGCAGCCTTAGGAACCACTCCGAGGGCTTGCCCCGGCTCGTATCACAAACAGAGGCTCCTTAGCCGTATCCGGCTGCGCACCTCGGGCGAACTGGTCTGATCTCATGTGTGTCTGATCTCATGCGTAACGATCCAGTTGCGGTGCACCCCGAGGCCGCCAGGCGGCGTCCAACAAGTCGCGGCCTTCCGAAGGCTCCGCCGACTCGCTGTCCGTTCCCATTGGTCTCACCGCATTCTTCAGCCGACCACTTCCTATAGATATATACCCATGCTAGGTTTTCAGCAAACGCAAATTAGTGAGTCATAATTTACATAGGTGCAAGTTATACATGCGTTGAACAGGCGTTTCTGGTCATCCACAATATTGAACGAGGGATTCTAGCAAACATTCTGCGGGCGCCGGGAGACTCGCCAACAGTCGGCGACCCCACCGCGCAGCACTGCGGATTCGGTGCGTAATGCACCATCCCGACAACCGTTCCGCGGGCCGACAACAATGCGCCGCGATCAGAGTTCGACGCCGAGTAGGGCATCGATCGCCGTTGCTACCAGCTTCGGCGCCTCGGTGTCATGGCCCCCGTATTCGAGCGCATCGGCGGCCCAACCATCAAGCGCAGCAAGGGCTTTAGGGGTATTTAGGTCGTCGGCCAAGTACTGACGCACCCGCGTGATGACGTCGGCGTCCGGGCCGGCGGGCAGGGCGGTCGCGGTGCGCCAGCGCCGCAGCCGGGCGTTGGCCTCGTCGAGCACCTGCTGGCTCCAAAAGCGATCCGCGCGGTAGTGCCCGGACAGCAGTCCCAGCCGGATGGCCGCCGGCTCGACGCCCTGGGCCCGCAACGTCGACACCAGCACCAGATTGCCGCGGCTCTTGGACATCTTGTGCCCATCCCAGCCAATCATTCCGGCGTGCACATAGTGCCGCGCGAATCGCCGCTCACCCCGTACACACTCGGCGTGCGCGGCGGTGAACTCGTGGTGCGGGAAGATCAGGTCACTGCCCCCGCCCTGGATGTCCAGGCCGCTGCCGATGCGGCTGAGCGCGATCGCCGCGCACTCGACGTGCCAGCCGGGGCGGCCGTCGCCGAACGGTGACGGCCAGCTCGGCTCCCCCGGCCGCGCGGCCCGCCACAGCAGGGCGTCCAGCTCGTCGGTCTTGCCGGGCCGGTGCGGGTCGCCGCCGCGCTGCTCGAAGAGCCGCAGCATGGTTTCGCGGTCGTAGCCTGACTCGTAGCCGAACTGCGGCGTGGCGTCCGCCCGGTAGTAGACGTCCGGGTAGTCGCCGTCGACGACGTACGCCGCCCCCGACGCCAGCATCTTCTCGACGAGCTCGACCACCTCGGGGATCGCCTGGGTGGCCGCAACGTAATCGCGCGGCGGCAGGACGCGCAGCGCCGCCATATCCTCGCGGAAGCGCGCGACCTCACGATCGCCGAGCTCGCGCCAGTCGACGCCGTCGCGGTCGGCGCGCTCGAACAGCGGGTCGTCGACGTCGGTGATGTTCTGCACGTAGTGCACGGCGTGGCCGAGGTCCAGCCACTGTCGGTAGACCAGGTCGAAGGTGAGATAGGTGGCCGCGTGCCCGAGATGAGTGGAGTCGTACGGGGTGATGCCGCAGACGTACATGGTCGCAGTCGATCCGGCCGCCACCGGCCGCACCTGGCGATCGGAGGTGTCATACAGCCGAAGCTCCGGTCCACGTCCCGGCAATACCGGGACCGGTGGAAACTCCCACGACTGCATGCCAACGACTCTAAACGCGGTGACCTAGCGCCATGCGTCGCGGATGGCAGCGAGCAGGATCGGTGCCACCTCGGCGCGGCACATCACGAAATCGGGTAGGTACGGATCGAACTGGTTGTAGCGCATCGGCGAGCCGTCCAGGCGTGACGCGTGCATGCCGGCGGCCATCACGACGCCGGCCGGCGCCGCCGAGTCCCACTCCCATTGGCCGCCCGCGTGCAGGTAGGCGTCGACGTCGCCGTCGATGATGGCCATCGCCTTGGCGCCCGCCGAACCGATGGCCACCGGCTGGATCGCCAACGATTGGCGCATGCGGTGCAGCACGAAGGGCGGCCGGGTGGCGCTGACGGCGATGCGAAACGTATGGGGTATGCCGACCCGCGCGGCGTCGGCGGTGACGGTGTCGGTGCGGTACACCATGTTCCCGCGGGCCGGCAACGACACCGCGGCGTCGGTGATCTCTCGCTGACCGTTGGTGGCTTCGCCGCTGGGACGCTGCCACAGCGCGATGTGCACCGCCCAGTCGTCGCGGCCCGGCGTGGAGAACTCGCGGGTGCCGTCCAGCGGATCGATGATCCACACCCGGTCGTGCTTGAGCCGGACCAGATCGTCGTAGGCTTCCTCGCTGAGCACGGCATCGCCGGGGCGCTCGGCGCGCAGCCGCCGCAGGATCAGCTCGTTGGCCAGGGTGTCCCCGGCGTCGCCCAACGCCCACGGATGACCGAAGCCGATCTCGTCGCGCACTTTCAGCAGCAGCTCCCCCGCGTCCGCGGCGAGTTCGGCGGCCAGTGCGGCGTCGGTCAGCTCATCCGGGGCCAGGCTCACCGGTTCAGTATCTCCGACGCTGCGACCGCCACTAGAAGGCCGGCCACGGAATGGGTCGGTGCCGGTTGGGTCCCGGCATCACCGGATCGTCCAGCAGCGCGTGCGCGCGCCTGCGCAACGCCGCGATCTCCGCCCGCGTGATGTGCTCGGCCAGTTCGTCGCACAGCGAGCCGCCCAGGACCTCGGTGAGCCCGGCGACCGCGTCCAACATTTTCTGGTCGACCGGCTTGTGGGCCCAGCCCCATAGCACCGTGCGCAGCTTGTTCTCGACGTGCAGGGACACCCCGTGGTCGACGCCGTAGACGTGCCCCTCGATGTCGCGCAGCACGTGGCCACCTTTGCGGTCTGCGTTGTTGATCAGCACGTCGAAGACGGCCATGCGGCGCAACCGGATGTCGTCGGCGTGCATCAGGACGACCTCGTCGCCGGCGTAGTCGTAGGCCCGCAGCACCGGCAGATAACCCGGCTCGGGCTTGTTGGCGGGAAACAGGTCGACCAGGTCGGGGCCGGGTCTGGGGTCGGAGTCGGCCGCGTCGCCGGGTTGGTCCACCCAGAGTTGCAGCATGCCCGGACCGGCCGGCCCGTGACGAATCACCGTGTAGGGCACGATGTTCCACCCCAACTGCGTCGACACCAGGTAGGCCGCGAGTTCGCGGCCGGCCAGCGTTCCGTCGGGAAAATCCCACAGCGGGGCTTCGCCGGAGACCGGCTTGTAGACGCAGTGCACGGTCGATTCGCCGAGTGTGGACTCGCACAGGAAGGTGGCGTTGCTGGCTGAGCGGATGCGTCCGATGACCGTCAGCTCGCCGTTGCGCAACACCTCACGGTCGTCAGGCCTCAAGTTCATCGTCAGGCCCGAGCAGCGCGCTGCGCCTATAGCCGTTGGCGCGCGCGCAGATATGGCCCTCCGGATCCAACGGCTCGTCGCACAGCGGGCACGGCGGGCGTCCCGCTGAGATGACGCGATTGGAGCGCGTGGCGAACTGCCGCGCCGACTCCGGCGTCAAGAACACCCGCACCGCATCGGGACCCTCGTCGGTGTCGTCGAGCACCACCGACGCGTCGAATTCGGCGTCGGTGACGGCCAGCAACTCGACCACCACGGTCTGGGCCTCCGAATCCCAGCCCAGGCCCATGGTTCCGACCCGGAACTCGGCGTCGACGGGGGTGATCAGCGGGTTCAGGTCCTCGACCTCGGCGGGCTCCGGCGGCACCGGGGTGCCGAACCTGCGATTCACCTCGAGCAGCAGCGCACCGATGCGCTCTGCCAGCACCGCCACCTGCTGCTTCTCCAACACCACCGACACCACCCGGGCGTCGTGCACCGCCTGGATGTAGAACGTGCGGTTTCCGGGCTGACCAACGGTCCCGGCCACGAAGCGGTCGGGTGTGCGGAAGACGTGAATTGCGCGGGCCATGGCACCTCCAAAATACCGGCTGTTGCCTTCGCCGTGCGATTCGATTGCCCCGCGACAGCTGAATTAATCAGTCGAGCCGCCGACCACCGCGTCGCCGGACGCAACGGCCGCGGTCGGCTGTTCCGTTGGCCCCGTCCCGGACTCACCGTCCGTCTTCGCCTTCGCCTCATCCTGGGGCTCGTCCTTGGGCGGTGGTCCGGCCCGCAGCGCTGCAGCCAACTTCGCACCGGTGTGGTTGACGTGCAACACAAACGGGCGCAGTTCGGTGTATCGGATCACACTCACCGACGCCGGGTCGGCGGTGACCCGCTGGAACGCGTCCAGGTGCATGCCGTAGGCGTCGGCGACGACCGCCTTGATGACATCGCCGTGAGTGCAGGCCACCCACAGGGCGTCGCCGCCGTGCTCTGCCGCCAGCCGTCGATCGTGTTCCCGGACGGCGGCCACGGCGCGCGCCTGCACCTGCGCCAGCCCCTCGCCGCCGGGGAACACCGCCGCGCTCGGGTGGGCCTGCACGACCCGCCACAGCGGCTCGCCGGCCAGCTCGGCGATCTTGCGGCCGGTCCAGTCCCCGTAGTCCACTTCGGCGAGCCGGTCTTCGACGAGCGGCTCGAGGCACAGCGCCTCGGCGAGCGGCTCGAGGGTGCGCCGGCAACGCAGCAGTGGCGAACTGATCAGCCCGCGGATGGGCAGGTCACCGATCCGGTCGATCAGCCCGGCGGCCTGATCGCGGCCCTTGTCGTCGAGGTCGACGCCCTCGGAGCGTCCGGCGAGGACGCCGGCGGTGTTCGAGGTGGAGCGACCGTGGCGCAACAGGATGACCGTCATGCCGCGGTGTCCCACCGATACGCCGCCCAAACCACGATCACGACCGTACCCGGTGCGGGGGCGGGTTCTTGACTAGCGCGCGACCGGGACCGCGTGCGCCACCGAGTCACGAACGGCGGCGATCAGGCTGCGCTCGTCGGAGACATCGATGTCGACCAGGCTGCGGATCGCCCTGGCGACCACCTCATCCGCCTGGGGAACCGGCCCGGCAAGGCGCGGTCGGTAAATTTCGACGACAAGCGATCGGTGCTCGATGTGGAACGCAAAACTGCGCCCATCACCGACTTGTCCATACCCGCTGGCGAAAATGCCTGTCGACAAATCCTCGACAGCAAACTCTTTCTCCGCGGTATGCCGGTCAACGGTGACGGCCATGGCCCGACCATACCTCGCCCGCGGGACTTGATGTAGACGACATGGCCATATTGGATGCGAAGGCGTTCCTTAGTATGCCCAGTCCATAGTCGTTACGCGAGGGAAAATAATTGCTGTCAACGCACATGCGTCGCCGAGCGGCAGCTCACCGGGGTTTGCTTGGCGCCGCGCTTTTGCTGGGCGTCGTCGCGGGATGTTCGTCGAATACATTCAAATCCGCACCGCCCACCATCGAACCGGCCGTGGCCGCCGTGTCGCCGCCGGTGTCGCAGAACCCGGCCGGCGAGGTGCGCGCGCTGGCCGCCCGCGCCACCGCCGCGGCGTTCGACGGCGGGACCCGCCAGCTGGCGGTGCTGGCGCCCGCCGCCGCCCCGCCGGGGCCGGCCACCGTCACGGTCTTCGGTGGGCCGACCGCCGCACCGCGGGTCATCGACCTGCCGGGGCCGGCGACCTCGTTGACCGACGACGGACACGGCACGCTCTTTCTGGCCGCCCGGGGTGGCTATTTCGTGGTCGACCTGCCCACCGGCCACACCAGGCAGGTGAACGTCACCGACGCCGCGCAGGTCGACTTCACCGCGGTGGCCCAACGCGCCGACGGCAAATTGGTATTGGGCAGCGCCGACGGGGCCGTCTATATCCTTGCCTCGCCGACCCCGGCCAGCGTCGACACCGCTACCGTCGGGAGCCGGACCAAGATCTTCGCCCACGTCGATGCGCTTGCCACGCAAGGGAATACGACAGCCGTCCTGGACCGGGGGCAAACCTCGGTGACCACGATCGGCGCCGACGGCCAAGCCCGCCAGGCGTTGCGGGCGGGCGAAGGCGCAACCACCATGGCCGCGGACCCGTGGGGTCGGGTGCTGGTCGCCGACACCCGGGGCGGCCAGCTGCTGGCGTACGGCGTCGACCCGCTGATCTTGCGGCAGGCCTATCCGGTGCCGCAGGCGCCATACGGCCTGGCCGGCTCCCGCGAGTTGAGCTGGGTAACCCAGACCGCTTCCAATATCGTGATTGGTTACGATCTGTCCACCGGAATTCCCGTCGAAAAGGTGCGTTACCCGACCGTGCAGCAACCGAACTCACTGGCCTTCGACGAAGCGTCAGACACCTTGTACGTGGTGTCGGGGTCCGGTGCGGGGGTTCAGGTCATCGAACACGCGGCGGGTAAGCGTTGACCGCGCCGCGCCGAAGTCAGTTGCCCGCGGGCTGGGACGCCGAGCTGTCCGACGAATACGAGTGGGTGCCGCTGCGCCTGCCACCCGAGGTGACCCGTGTCAGCGCGTCCATCCGGCTGTCCATCGAGGCCGAATACCGGGGCTGGGAGCTGACCCGGGTGCGGCTGTATACCGATGGTAGCAGGCGGGTGTTGTTGCGCCGCAAGAAGTCTCGGCTGAACACCCGGCGGCCTGACCAACCGGAACTGTGACCGTGCCCCAACCGCGCGAAGGCGTGGTGTACGGCGTCGTGCGACGGCTGTTCTTCCTGGTTCCACCCGAGCGCATCCACACGCTGGTCTTCGCGGTGTTGCGCGGCGCCACCGCCGTCGGCCTGCCGCGGCGGCTGTTGCACCGCCTGCTGGGCCCCACCGATCCGGCGCTGGCGAGCACGGTGTTCGGGGTGCAGTTCCCGGGGCCGCTCGGCCTGGCCGCCGGCTTCGATAAGGACGGCAAGGGGTTACTGACCTGGGGGGCACTGGGGTTCGGCTACGCCGAGGTCGGGACCGTCACCGCGAACGCGCAGCCCGGCAACCCGCGCCCGCGCATGTTCCGGCTGCCCGCGGACCGAGCCCTGCTGAACCGGATGGGCTTCAACAACCTCGGCGCCGGCGCGCTGGCGATCCAGCTCGCGCGTCACCGACCCGACATCCCGATCGGGGTCAACATCGGCAAGACGAAGTCCACGCCGGCCGCCGACGCCGTCGACGACTACCGGGCCAGCGCCCGCCTGGTCGGACCGCTGGCGTCCTACCTGGTGGTCAACGTCAGCTCGCCGAACACGCCCGGTCTGCGCGACCTGCAGGCCGTCGAGTCGCTGCGGCCAATCCTGTCGGCCGTCCTCGCCGAGACGTCGAAGCCGGTGCTGGTCAAGATCGCGCCCGATCTTTCCGACGCCGATCTCGACGACGTCGCCGACCTGGCTGTCGAGCTGGGCCTGGCCGGGATCGTCGCCACCAACACCACCGTGTCGCGTGCGGGCCTTCGGACGCCGGGGGTCGACGCGCTCGGCCCCGGCGGCATTTCCGGGCCGCCGGTGGCGCGCCGCGCCACCGAGGTGTTGCGCCGGCTGTATGGCCGGGTCGGTGATCGCCTGGTGCTGATCAGCGTCGGTGGCATCGAAACGGCCGACGACGCGTGGGAACGCATCACCGCGGGCGCGTCGCTGCTGCAGGGCTATACCGGCTTCATCTACGGAGGAGGCTTGTGGCCCAAGCGCATTCACGACGGCGTCGCCCGTCGGCTGCGCGACGGCGGCTTCGCCTCGCTCAGCGATGCGGTCGGCTCGGCGGCGCCGGCCCCCGGCGGGCCGGCAAGTTAAGCCGCCCCTTCTTCGTCGGCTTCTTCGTCGTCGTCTTCGGCCAGGACCTTCTCCGGGTGGTGGAAGGTGTTGGTGCGTGGCTGACCGCGATCCAGGTGCGGTGGTGGGATCCATTCGGTGTCGCCGTTGGCGCGTTTTCGGGTGGTCCAGCCGTTGTCCAGGAGGCGGTGGTGGGGTCCGCAGGCCAGGGTGAGTTGATCGATGTCGGTGCGGTGGGTGCTGGCCCAGTCCTGGACGTGGTGGACTTCGCAGTAGTAGCCGGCCACGTCGCAGCCCGGGGCCGAGCAGCCACGGT
>NZ_LZII01000024.1:0-650 GCF_001667425.1 Mycobacterium sp. 852002-51613_SCH5001154
CCAGCGGTTCCCGCGTCGAGGTGGCTGGAGGCGAAGGCGACGCCTTTGTCGATCATGGCGCCGTCGTCGGCGTAGGTGTTGTGGGCGGCGAAGTTCATGCCGTCGGAGCAGACCGGGTCTTCGGTGGCGCAGACCTTGACGGTCTTGTCCTGGTAGGCCGGGCCGATGACGACGGGGGGTTCGCCGAGGAAGTTCATGGCGCGCACGTTGGGCATGCCGAAGAGCACGACCGAGGAGACGTGGCTGGCCACCGAGGGGTCCAGGGGTTTGGGCACGGTGTTGGGGTCGACGCCGTCGGGGACCGAGGGTGAGGTGACAAAGCCCATCACGGCCGCGCCCTGGGAGTAGCCGCCGAGCACCATTCTGGTGTTGGGGCAGTCGTGGGCCATCGAATTGATATGGCCCGCGGCGTCTCTGATGCCGTCGACGCCGGTGTCCCATTGGTCGCTGGCGGGGTAGTTGACCGGGTAGACGTCGAAGGACTTGGCGCCGACGCGTGAGTGCAGGGCGTCGACGAAGGCCTGTCCGGTGGGGCCGACGCCGGGGGCTTCACCGGTGCCGCGGGCAAACACCACCTGCACGTCCGGACACTGGGCGGCCGCGGAGGGGATGACCGAACCGGCGAGCGCCGACGCGCCGAGGCCGGATGC